>DATFGN010000243.1:0-7820 GCA_035249405.1 Gemmatimonadales bacterium | reverse complement strand
GGGACCTCCGCGACCGCCGTGTGCTCGAGGCCACCGGTGGCGCGAAGGACGAAGGCCTTCATCCCTACGGCAGGAAGGCTGGTGCCTGCATCTGCTCGGTCGGGCCCGCGGGAATCGGCGTGGGCAGGCCACCGCCGATGGTCTGCAGATAGATGCGATACATCGGATTGCGGCGATTACCCGGGTCTGACGGTACGACCAGGGCGATCAAGTCGCCGCCCGGAGAGACGGCGAAGCTCGCCACGGGCAAATCGGTTCCCGAAATCGGGGTGATCACCCCGGTCGCCAGATCGGCTTTCACCACCTGCCGTATCGTGCGGCCCGACTCGCGACGCTCCACGAGGAACGCGAGCGATCCGTCGCGCAGAAAGCGCGGCTCCATCTCGTTGCGATCGGCCGTCTTGGTGAACGCGCGCTGCTGGGCGCCGTCCTTTCCCATCAGCCAGATGTCGTAGTTCTTGTTGCGCACCGAGGCATAGGCAATGGTCCCGCCGTCGGGGGACACGGTCGGCGTCTGGCTCGTGGAATCGGCCGCCAGGGGACGCAGGCCGCTGCCATCCACGGCCGCCGTATAGACGCCGATCTTCCCGGCGCGCTGCGACTGGAACACCAGGCCCGCGCCGTCAGCGGTGAAGACCGGCCGTCCATCGGGCTGCGGATCGTTGGTGATGCGCGTGGGATTGGTTCCGTCGGCGTCCATCACGTAGATCTCGGGATTGCCGTCACGCAGCGAGACGAAGGCGATCCGTGAACCGTCAGGGGAAAACGTCGCATCCATGGCCTGCGCCGTGTCGTTCGTGGCGCGGCGCAAGTCCGCCAGGTTGGACCGGTCCACCCAATACAGCTGCAGCTTGCCGCCGGTCCGCGTGCCCGCCAGCAGCAGCTCGCTCTGCACGTACACGTCGGCGGTCGCGCTCTTCCCGCCCGGGGCTGTCGCGGTGACCTTCGCGTGTCCGAACCCCACACCGGTCACCGTACCGTCCTCGGCCACCATCGCGATATTCGGCGCGTCGGAGTTCCACTGGAGCCCCGTGGCGGGTCCCAGCACCGCGCCGGTATCGTCGATGAAGCTCGCTCTGAGCACCCGCCGGCCGTTCTGCGCCAATCCGAAGCGGGTGCTGGCAAGCCGCACCGATCCGGCGATGACGCTGACGTTCCAGCTCGCCGTGAGCGGATTCTGCCCGGGGCCACGGACACTGATTTGGGTCCGCCCGATCCGGCGACCGGTCAGCACACCGGTGGACGGATCGAATCCGGCGATCGCCGTATCGGCCACCGTCCAAGACAACCGCGCCTCGGCGACCGTCGTGCTGTCGGCGGCCAGGGCTTTTGCCTGGAACTTGACCGTCGCCAACAGCGGCACCTGCACGTCCGCCCGACGGCTGGGCACCACTTCGAGCAGCTCCACCGCGCGATGCACCAGGACATCCATGCTCTTCTGCTGCAACAATCCGGATACGGCGAGGGTGGCTTTCCCCGAGCCCACGGCACGAACCACGCCGGCGAGGTTCACCTGCGCCACGCTCTGATCGCTCGATCCCCAGCTCAGGGCTGCTGGGCTCACGAGCCGGCTCCCTTGCGCCGGCACTACGACATGCAAGGTGTCGACTTCACCAGGCGCCATCGTCAAGGCCGCGCCCTCTTGAATCGCGAACTCCGCCTGCTGCACGACGATCGGCGCGGTCGCGGTGAGTCCGTTGGGACCTGTCATCAACACCGTGCCTTGTCCCGACGCCAGCGCGACGACGGTCCCATTCTGGTCCACGCTCGCGATGTCCTCGCGCAGCGACTTCCACGTGACCTGCACCGGCGTCGCGGGCGAGCCGTCGTCCCGAAATGCCCGCGGTGCGACGCGCGTGTTCTCCGACTGCAGCAGATACACAGACGGTGGATCGATCCTGAGCACCGTGGCGGTACCGGTCCCGGGGGGTTGCCCCGCGAACGGATCGGCCCCGGTGGGCGACGTCGGCGTAGCACCGGACGGTGTGGCACCGGCTGATGCCGCACCTGGCGTCACCTGGACGCCCGCCTGTCCCTTCTTCTGTCCGATCCGCGCCTCCACGATCGCGACACCGGGCGCGACGCCGACCACCGTCCCGTTGTTGTCGACGCGCGCGACCGCCGTGTTATTCGATGACCATACCGGCCGCGCCGTGGGCATGACGTTACCGGCGCGGTCATAGGCGGTGGCGAGCAGGCCGTAGCGCTCCCCCACCTTGATCGTGATGGACGGGGGCGCCACCTGCAGCTCGGATACGTTCTGGGCCGCGGCTGGCAGCGCGACGGCGAGCGCGGCGACGACGGACAGGGACGAAAGTTTGATCATGAGCACGGCTAATCTAACGTGTCACGGCGTGGCCGTAACCCGCGCCACGGCCGTGTGATACCCGTCGACCGGCGTCCCGCCCTCCGGGATGGTGACGTCGATGTCACGCCGGCCCCGGGGCGTGCGCAGAGCCACCGTATAGGTCCGACCGGCGCGCCCTTCCACCTCGAGGACCAGCGTGTCACCCGCGAGCGCCTGCCGCACGAGCTTCAACGCGCTGGAGCGCTCACCGGGCGCGGGCTCGGGAGTCGGCAACAGCACCTGCCATCCCGGCGTGTGTTGCACCGCAATCGCGAGTCGCCCACCCAGCCCAAGGCGACAGTCGACGTGCACGTCGCTGCCCGTGGTTCTGGACGCGCACGTCACCGGCTGCCCGTTGGCCGTCACGGCCCGGACTACGGAGCCGAGCGGGAGTGCGGGGGAGAACACGAGCGTATCGACTCCGCTCGCTGTCGTCCGCACGACATCGGTTGCGAGCGAGCTGTCGCTGCGGGTCATGCGCACCGTGTAGCGACCCTGCCCGACCGGCAAACGGCGCACGACCACCGAGTCCCAGATGGCAGGCAAGTGCGGGGCGAGGGTGACGCGATCAGCTGGGGCATCGCCTTCCCATCCCAGCAAACCCCGCACCAGCGGCGTGAGCAGCATCGAGGTCGCGAAAAACTGCTGGGGCACCGCCGTCTCGAGCGGCTCGTTGGACGACCCCGAGAACACTTCGGGATTGGCACCGAGACCCCAGCGAAACGACGTGCGCGCCAACGATTGGGTGGCCGCGAAGCCCATCGTCGCATTGTGATAGCGGTACAATCCCCAGGCGTCGAACCCGGTGACGAACGGCCACACCGTTCCGTTGTTGTAGTGCAACGGATCGAACAGCGCCGAGCTGGGGGCGAGCGTGCGCGCGCCCCAGTCGGTCGTGATCCCCGCCCGGGCCAGTGAGGCGGCGGTGGCCTGGCCACGGTCGTCGTCGAACAGGCCGAAGGCGAGCCCGGTCGCGGGCCACACCGTCAGCTCGTTCGATAGATTCCCTCCCTCGAGCAGGGCGAACGTGTAACGCTGGTCCGCTTCGAGCCAGAGCCGCTCGCGCAGCGTGGCCAACGCCCGGTCGTGGATTCGCCGCGCCTCGTCCCGTGTGGTCCGGTCTCCCATCGCGGCCGCGATGCGCGGCAACACGGCCAGCGATTGCACCCACACCGACGACATGTAGATGTCGGAGACGAGCCCGCGCTCGAGATCTCCGACTTCGATCGCTCCGGCGCCGGCGCGGGCGTTGTCCATCAACCCGTCCCCGTCCGCATCGGTCGCCTTGGCCCATTGGAAAGCGCCCTTCAGGTTGGGCCACAGCCGGCGCAGCGTCGCCGTGTCGCCCGAAGCACTCCAGTACTCGGCCAACGCCAGAATCCAGAACGGCGTCGTGTCTCCATGATAGAAGGCGTAGGGGTAATCCTCGAACCACCGGATGCGGGCGGCCGCCTGTGAGATCTCGTGCGGAATCTTGCCGTCGTTAGGGGGCCGGGACCCCTGGAATCGCGCGAAAAAGGCGAGACCATCCCGCGCCACCGACCACAATCCCACCGAGCTCATGGCGAGCGAGTTGATCGACGCGTCGCCGCCGAAGTACCAGCCGAACCCCGGGCGCGTACTCGTGGCACCACTCGGCCCGTAGCCGGCCACCAGGCCGCACCCCAGATCCGGGTTGCACGCCATGGCCTGATCGAGATTCAGACTCGCCCAGCGCACCGCCAGATCGAGCCGTGGGTCGGGAGACTCGAGCACGATGGTCGAATCGAGCACGGCCTGGGCGTGCGCGGCACGCGCCGCGTACAACTCCGCGGCGTGCGCCACAACGTCACGATACCAGGCGCGTACCGAATCCCGGGGCGCCACCGCGCCCACCATGACGATCGGGATGCCGGCGGCATGCACGTTCGTGAGTCGCCCGGCCGGTTCGCCCGGGCGCGGCATGGCGATCGGGCCCCCCTCCTGGTCGCCGACCGCGATGTGCAGCTCGCTCGGGGCGTCGGCCAGCATGTGTGAAGGATTGTTCGTGGCCCAGGTGGCGGAGGGAGAGCCGAAGAACCCGTTCACCTGGCGGCGGCTTTCCGACAGGACGAACGCGCGCTCCGCATCGTCCCAGAACACGTACTGGCCGCCGAACCCGCCCGGCCAGGCGAATTGCAGGTCGGCTCGAAAGCGGGCGATGATCTCGATCGGGCGGACGGCGTCGACCTCGAGCACGGCGACGATCGCCGGTCGATCCAGCGGCGCGAACAACCGCTCGGTCACCGTGAAGGCCGAGTGGGTATAGACGATGGTGACGCCAGCCGGTGAGACGGTGACGGTGCGCGCGATGTCGCGACCGGGAATGGGCTGGTCGTAGAGCGGCGTCTTGAACGCGAGCTCGAAATTGTGCAGCAGCTTCAGCGGCCATGCCCAGGCTTCAAAGCTGCCGGTCTCGGTGCCGATCAGCGCCGAACGCCGTCCGATCGCGCTGAGATACCCCCAGGATCGTGCCGGGCCCGTGAGATCCACGTCGAAGCGACGCCATGGCAATGACATCGGGACGCGTGGAGTGTGAAGAGAATCGGTGGTGATCTGTGCTACGAGCAGCGCGGGCAGAAGACACAAACCGCCGAAGAACAGGCGCATGCGCTCACTTGCGTCGGGGAGTTAGCCGGGTAAGCTATAGGCCCCCAACGGACACAACCAGCGGAGGAGACATAGATGCTCGCGACGAACGATCTCACGGGAATGGGCGGCCCTGGGATGATGGAGCCCATGTTCCCGCCGGAGCCCCCGATGGTTCCGGAGCCCGCGCCGATGTACCCGCCGATGGATGAGGGGATCTCGGCGCCCAAGCCGAAGAAGGCGAAGAAGCGGAAGGCGGCGAAGCCCAAGGCCAAGCGGAAAGCCCGCAAGCCCGCCAAGAAGAAGCAGGCAAAGCGCGCCAAGGCGCGCAAACCGGCCAAGCGGTCGCGGCCGAAGGCGAAGAAGAAAGGGAAGAAGCGCCGGCGTTAGTAAACGTCGACGACTGAGCGCGGGAGCGCTTCCCGGATGGTGGCAGCCATCGTGAGGAGGCGCTCCCGTGGCACGTTTTGGACGGTCGCATCGGCCGGCGGCCGATCAATCGAGCAGAGCTGGACGACGTCTGGATCGGCGACCCGAACGACCGTCAGCCACGCCGCCAAACTCTCCGGACTCGAACCATCCCAATCGCTCCCCCGGACTACCGTGACCTGAATGGTCACGGGTTTCAAGGCGCGATAGTCTGCCGCGAGGCGTGACGCGTCGAAGGGAGCGCCATTCACCCGCTCCCGCGGACCCGGATCGAGCTTCATGATGCGCGCATCGAGCCGCCGCAGGGCATCCCGGATCGGTGGTCGTCCGGCCGCCAATCCGTTCGACAGCACGGCGACTCGCACGTCGGGGACCCAGGCATCGCGGACGGCGAGCACCCGCTCGACGACGATGGCGAAGCGCGGGTGCAGCGTCGGCTCGCCGTTACCGGAGAAGCAGATCCAATCCGGTGGATGGGGCAACCGCTCGAGCGCGCGCAGCAGCTGGTGGGCGACTTCGTCCGGCGACGGCCAGCGCGTATCCGCGGCTTTGACTGTGGTGAAGCCGCACGAGCAGTAGGGACAATCGAGCTCGCACAACTTGGCATGACGAGGAATCAGGTTCAGGCCCAGGCTGTTCCCGAGACGGCGGGAGCGGATCGGCCCGTACACGACCGATTCCCACCGGCCGTGGAGCGGGGTTGCATCGGCCATGCGGCAAGGTACGTTCTGGCGACCTCGAGACGAAGAGGTGCGTAGTGCGTGGTGCGTGGTGTGTGATCACGGTGCTGGCCGCGTGCTCGGCACCCAAAGCTCCCACCGGTGACCCCCAAGCCGAGATCACGGCAGCGTTGACCCGCTCCGCCTCGGACTGGAACCGTGGCGACCTGAACGGCTTCATGAGCGACTACGCCAACGATTCGCTCACGAGCTACGTGAGTGCCGGCCACGTCCAATACGGGTGGCAGGTGTTGTACGACCGCTACCAGGCGAACTACTTCGCGCCCGGCAAATCGCGGGACTCGCTGTCCTTCGAAGAGGTCCGGGTGCGCCCGCTTACCATGGATGTGGCGCTCACGACGGCGCGCTTCAAGCTGAGCCGGGGGGATTCGGTGGTGGCGAGCGGACCGTTCACCCTCATTCTCCAGAAGCGGGGCGAGCGCTGGCTCATCCTGCACGATCACACGTCGTCGGACCCCAAACCGTGACGTTACGCCGCTGGGCGGCCCTGTGCGGGGCCATCCTCGTCGCCGGTGCGTGTACGTCGCCCGGCAAGGGGATGATCGCGCTGGAGGGCGCGACGCTGATCGACGGCTCCGGCGGCCCGCCCAAGACCGATGCATTGATCCTCATCAAGGACGGCGCGATCCGGGCCGTCGCGCGAGTGAATGAGATCAAGATTCCGCGCGGCGCTGAGCGCATCAGTCTCATCGGCAAGACCGTCATCCCGGGATTGATCGATGCGCACACCACGGTCGAGCGCTGGGCGCTGCCCCGCTACCTCGCGTGGGGAGTGACCTCGGTCCGCGACATGTACGCCCCGGGCGACACCGGGTACGCCATCAAGAAGGACCTGGATCTCGGTTCCATCGCGGGCCCGCGTATGTACACGAGCGGTCCGGCGATCGACGGCATGGCCGCCACACCGGTCGGCGCCAGCGCGGTGGCGGGCGACGAGGAAGCCCGTCAGGCCGTGGACCAGCGGGCGGTGTCCGGCGCCGATTTCGTGGCCACCTACACGAAGATCACGCCCGAGCTGCTGCGCCCCATCGTGGACGAGGCGGGAACCCTGCGCCTGCGCGTGGCCGCACGCCCGGGGAAGATCGACGCGCTGTCCGCCGCCCGGGCGGGCGTGGTGTCGCTCGAGCAGCTGTCCGGGATCGTGACCGCCGCCGCATCCAATCCCACGCCGTTTCTCCGCGCCCACGACATTTTCTTCGCCGGATTGACGACGGAGGAAGCGAGCTGGGCCGCGCTCGACTCGGCGTCGGTCGCCCGCGTGGCCCGCGCGCTCGCGGCGACCCACGTGGCGATCGTCCCCACGCTCGTGGAACACGACACCTACGCGCGGCTCGACGATCCGACGCTGCGCGAACGCATCGGCATGGCCGACCTGCCCGCTGATACGACCAATCGACTCCGGTCCGGCACCACGCTGCTCCAGCGCGGCGGCTGGCGGCCCGCTGAGCTCGCCGCCTTTCGCCGCGGCCGCGCGCGACAGGATCAGTTCGTGCGCGAATTCAAGGTGGCCGGTGGCATCGTGCTCGCGGGCACGGATGCGCCCAACCCGTTCCTGGTCCCCGGCGCGTCCCTGCACGAGGAGCTGGTCCGCCTGGTGGCCGCCGGATTCACACCGATCGAAGCGATCACGGCGGCGACCCGGCACGGGGCGCAGGTCCTCGCCGCCGATTCGATCGGGATGATCGCGCCCGGCAAGG
>DATFGN010000242.1:0-4732 GCA_035249405.1 Gemmatimonadales bacterium | reverse complement strand
GAGTCGTGACGGACTAGCGCGTGATCAAGCGCACGGCCCGGTCGTAGAAGAAATAGTCCCAGGCCCAATTGATCAAGACGAACAGCCGGTTGCGGAATCCGATCAGCTGGAGGATGTGCACCACCAGCCACACCACCCACGCGGGAAACCCGGTGAAGGAAATGCCGTGAATGCGCGCCACCGCTGAGTTACGGCCGATCGTGGCCAGGGTGCCGGGATCGCGGTAGCGGAACGGGATCGCCGACTTTCCGGCCAACAACCGGCCGATGCTCGTCGCGGCCGTCTGTCCCATCTGCATCGCCGGAGGAGCCATCATCGGCAGGGGAATCTGGTTGGCTTCCAGATAGGCGGCGTCTCCCACCATGAAGACTTCAGGATGAGCGGCCAGCTGCAGCGTCGGCTCCACGCGCACCCGGCCAAGGCGTCCCGTTGGCAGCCCCAGCCGACCCGCCAGGTCCGCGACCTGCACGCCCGCCGCCCAGACCAGTGTGTGCGCCGGGATGATCTCGCCGCTCTTGAGCCGCGCGCACGCGCCGTCGTAGCCCGCCACCGTCGCTCCGTGCCGGACTTCCACGTGCTTCCGCCACAGGGTTCGCGCAGCAGCTTCGGACAATCGGGGCGGCATCGCCGCGAGCAGCCGGTCCCCCGCCTCGAGCAGGAGAATACGCACGTCCTTCAAATTGAGCCGGGGATAGTCCTTCACCAGGACCAGGCGCACCAGCTCGGAAAGCGCGCCGGCCATCTCTACGCCCGTGGGTCCGCCGCCGACGACGATGAACGTCAACAGCGCGCGCCGTCGTTCCGGGTCGGGTTCGAGCATGCCGCGCTCGAAGCACTCGAGCACCTGGTTGCGCAGCCGGACTGCGTCGGGAATGTCCTTCAGCGAGAACCCGTGACGTTCCACGTCCGCCATGCCGAAGTAGCTCGTGCGCGCCCCGACGGCGACGATCAGGTAGTCATAGGCGATGGGGAGGCCAGTCGTCAGCACACGGCGCGCCGCGAAATCGATCCCGGTCACCTCGAGCAGCCGGAACTCCAGGTTCTTCTGGCGGCGCAGGATCGCCCGCACCGGTTTGGCGATCTCTTCCGGCTCGAGGCCCGCCGTCGCCACCTGGTACAGGAGCGGCTGAAACAGATGGTAGTTGTTGCGGTCGACGAGAATCACGTCGACCGCCGCGCGCCGCAGCGCCCGAGCCGCACGCAGTCCCCCAAAGCCCGCCCCCACGACCACGACCGTCGGCCTCACAGCTTGGCTCGGCTCGACAGGAACGCCTCGACGGTGGTGAGCGTCATGCCGAGCTTGGCCGCGAGCGGCCGCGCGTCGTAGGGCGTGTCGACCAGCGCGCCGGCGTAGCTCAGGCCCATGAGATTGGCCGCGGCGGGTGAGAACGGCATCAATCCTTTCAGCATGGCCCGGTACATCCCCGCCGGTTGATGGACGATGCGGATCGGGCGACCCAATACGCGCGCGAACACGGCGACGACTTCATCCCAGGAGAGGACCTCGGGCCCGCCCGCTTCCCAGACCGCGTTCACGGCCGAAGGCTCATCCAGACTCCGCACCATGAATTCAGCCACGTCGTCGAGCGCGATGAACGCATGCCGCGTGCGTCCGGAGCCGGGTACGAGGGCGATGCCCCGCTGCTCCACCAGATGGCCGACGGCCTTCATGAACACCCTCGAGAACCAGAACGGGCGCTCGAGCGTGTGGGACTCGGCGCCGCGCAGCGGAATCGAGCTGCCCATGAGCGCCAGCCAGTCGTCCATGAAGTAGGAGGCGCGCACGATCGTGTAGGGGATCCCACTGCCTTGCAGCATTTGCTCAACGGCGCGCTTGTGCCGCATGGTGGGGATCTGATCATCAAATGGCGTTACCGGGACCGACGCGAACACGAAGCGCTGGATCCCGTGTTTCCTGCACGCAGCGACCAAGTGCCGGTACCCGGAGTCTTCCACGCGCGCAAACGTGTCCCCGCGTCGCGGGACGACCGCGTTGGCGGTGGCAAGGACGGTCGTGACACCCCGGCACGCTGCGTCCAGGCTCTCGGGACTCTTGAGATCGCCGAATGCCAGCTCGACCCCGCTGCCCTGAAGGTGCTGATATCGCGACGTGGGGCGGACGAGAAGGCGCACGGGGCGGCCGCGTTGGGTGAGTTTCCGCACCAAGGCGGTCCCCAGCTGGCCGGTGGCCCCGACGATGAGCATCATGGTCGCCCAATGATCACACGGAATCCGCGGGGCTGACAGAGGCAGGGGTTCTACGTATGATGTTCCGCGTGAACGCCCTGACGCACTCGCTGGTCGGCAAGAAAATCCTCATGGCCGTCTCGGGTGTCCTGCTCATCGGGTTCCTCGTCGGGCATGGGTACGGCAATCTCAAGATCTTCCAGGGTCCCGACCACTTCAACGCGTATGCGGAGGGACTCCGCACGCTGGGGGCGCCGCTCTTCGGCCGTTCTCATTTGCTGTGGATCGCACGAGCGATCCTCCTGGTCGCGCTCGCCGTCCACCTCTGGACCGCCTACGTCGTGACCCAGGCCAGCCGGCGCGCTCGCCCGGTCGGGTATCGTTCGCTCGACCTGGTCGCCACGACCTACGCGGCACGCACCATGCGCTGGGGCGGCGTCGTGATCCTGCTGTTCGTCATCTATCACCTGCTCGACTTCACGTTCGGGCCGGTGAACCCAGGCTTCGTACCGGGCGACGTGTATCGCAACGTTGTGGCCAGCTTCTCTGAGCCGGTGGTCGCGTATTCCTACCTGGCCGCGTTGCTCGCCCTCGGCCTGCACCTCTACCATGGCTTGTGGAGCGCGTGCCAGACCCTCGGCATCAATCTTCCCCGTTACAACCACCTGCGCCGCGCCGCGGCGGGAACGCTGACCGTGCTCATCGTCGCCAGCTTCATGGCCGTCCCCGTAGCCGTCCTGGCGGGCGTGCTCCGCTAACCATGACCCTCCACTCTCGGGTTCCCGGCGGGCCGATCGAGCAGAAGTGGGACAGCCATCGCTTCGAGCTCAAGCTCATCAATCCCGCCAACAAGCGACGCTACCACATCATCGTCGTGGGCTCAGGGCTGGCGGGTGCATCGGCCGCGGCGTCGCTGGCCGAGCTCGGGTATCAGGTGTCGTGTTTCTGTTTCCAGGACTCGCCCCGCCGCGCCCATTCCATCGCCGCCCAGGGCGGCATCAACGCCGCCAAGAACTACCAGAACGACGGCGACTCGATCTGGCGGCTGTTTTACGACACGGTGAAAGGCGGCGACTTCCGGGCGCGCGAGGCCAATGTGTACCGCCTGGCGCAAATCAGCACCGCGATCATCGACCAGTGCGTGGCGCAGGGGGTCCCGTTCGCACGCGAGTATGGCGGCCTGCTCGCCAACCGCAGCTTCGGCGGCGCCCAGGTATCGCGCACGTTCTACGCGCGCGGGCAGACCGGCCAGCAGCTGCTGCTCGGCGCCTACCAGGCATTGGCCCGGCAGATCGGGATCGGCCAGGTGAAGATGTATCCGCGGACCGAGATGCTCGACCTCGTGGTGATCGACGGACGCGCGCGCGGGATCGTGGTGCGGGACCTGGTGAGCGGCGCCGTACACTCCCACGCCGCTCACGCCGTGGTGCTCGCCACGGGCGGCTACTCCACCGTGTACTTCCTCTCCACCAACGCCAAAGGCTGCAACGTCACGGCCACCTGGCGTGCGTACAAGCGCGGCGCCCTGTTCGCCAATCCCTGCTTCACCCAGATCCACCCCACCTGCATTCCGGCGCACGGCCGCCATCAGTCCAAACTCACCCTGATGAGCGAATCGCTGCGCAATGACGGCCGCATCTGGGTTTCCCGCACGCCCGGCGACACGCGCGATCCCGGCGCCATTCCCGACGGCGACCGCGACTATTACCTGGAACGGCAGTATCCAAGCTTCGGCAACCTGGCGCCGCGCGACGTCGCGTCGCGCCGGGCGAAGGAGATGTGCGACGCCGGCCACAGCGTCGTGCCGGGCGGCCACGGCGTGTACCTGGATTTCCGGGACGCGATCCAGCGCCTGGGCCGCGTGGCCATCGCCGAGCGCTACGGCAACTTGTTCGAGATGTACGAGCGCATCACCGGCGCGGATCCCTACCGCGTCCCCATGAAGATCTATCCCGCTCCGCACTACACCATGGGCGGGTCCTGGGTGGACTACAACCTGATGTCGAACCTCGAAGGCCTGCACGTGATCGGCGAGGCCAATTTCTCCGACCACGGTGCCAACCGTCTTGGCGCCTCGGCGCTGATGCAGGGGCTCGCCGACGGCTACTTCATTCTCCCCTACACAATCGGCGACTACCTGGCCCAGGCCCGGCCGGGGCCGGTCGCGACCGATCATCCCGCGTTTCGGAGCGTCGAGCAGGAAGTCCAGCGTCGCACCGATCGCCTGCTCGCTATTCGGGGATCGAAGAGCGTCGACGCCTTGCATCGCGAGCTGGGCCTCCTCATGTGGAACCAGTGCGGCATGGCGCGGACGCGCGCCGGCCTGGAAGACGCCATCGGGAAGATCCGCGACCTGCGCGCCCGCTTCTGGAAGGAAGTGTCGGTGACCGGGAAGGGCGCAGATCTCAATCAGGAGCTCGAGAAGGCGGGCCGTGTGGCCGACTTCATGGAGTTCGCGGAATTGATGTGCATCGACGCGCTGCGACGCGAGGAGTCCTGCGGCGGCCATTTCCGCGAGGAGTATCAGACGCCGGACGGCGAAGCC
>DATFGN010000241.1:0-7757 GCA_035249405.1 Gemmatimonadales bacterium | reverse complement strand
CGGCCAGCGGATCGGCGATCATCTGCATGTGCGCCGCCGCCGTGCGGATGTTGTTGTAAACAGCGCGATCGTTCGCGGCCTGCGCGTCGATGACCGTCTTCAGGCTCGTGATGTGCCCGCGCACGAGATCCGCGACGACCGTGGTCGGCAGTCCCGGGCACGCTGCATGCAGGAACGCCCCGAAGTCGTTGGCGTAGCCGAGCAGGTCCTGCACAGCCTTGTCCTGCTGCATTGTGTTTTTGGTCGCGACGCCGGTCGTGTAATCCACCACGAAGCCGATGTGCTTGCGCCACAAGGCGAGGAACGCCGTCCCGGCATCGTCACCGTAGATCGTGCCGATCGCCTTGGAGAGGGCTACGGAGTTGGAATCGAGCGCGCCCGCGGCGGCTTGGAACTCGGGCGTCCGGCCCGCCAGGGCGGCACCGGTCGCGGAGCCGGCGAGGTAGATGTGCTCGGCGAGCAGCGTGTTGAGGGCGACGCGCAGGTCGGACGCCGACATCGCCGACCGGCTCATGCTCATGTTGCTCATCGACTGCGTGGCGCCGCGGGCGGCGACGCCGAGCGCGAGGGCGGCCACGAGGCCGATCGCGCGGTAACGAATCGCATGCATGATCAATGCTCTCCTTTGGAAGTGACGCGGATCTCTCCGCGCATGAACGTGTGCCGGGCACACTGATAGACGAATGTTCCCGCACGGTCGAAGGTGAAGCCGAACGTCTTGCCTTTGCCCGGGAGATCCCCATCGAACAACGGGGTCTGCCCGCTGTCCGTCACGGCGGTCACGGTGTGGTCGATCTCATCCGTATTGGTCCACACCACCCGGGTGCCCTGGATAATCTCGAGCTGCTTCGGCTTGTAGCCGAACCCTTGAATGGCCACGCCGGCCTCTGGCGGGGCAAACACCAGGGTGACGGCGGTCACGATCCAGAACAGACTCACGCGGTGGGCTCCTCGGCTTGGCGTACGGCTTGTTTACGCCGCGGGGGCCGGGGCGGATTGGAGGAGCCATATTGTTGGCATGAGGCGATCACGAATGGCGCTGGTGCTGGGCATTCTGGCCTGCCGCGGGGGAGAGCGCTCCGGACGGCCCATCGCCCAGGGAGCGGATTCCACGCCCGCGCCCGACTCGAGCGTCGCGGTGGCGTCTTCGACGGCGACCGCGACGCCTTCCCGAGGGGTCCCGTCGCCGTTTCCGTCCGATCAGGACACGGTCCGGTTCCAGACGCAGCTCGCAGCCGGAGCGTCCCAGGTCCCTTCCTGCGGGGCTCGGGCGCCGCGCATCACCGGCGATTCCATCGGGCCGTTCCGTCCCGGAGCGCCGCTGCGTGAGCTCCAGCAACGCTGCCCGCGCCTCTTGTACGGATGGGTCCTGATCTCGGACGGTTATGCCCTCCCGACCGTAGCCGCCCGCTTCGGCGGCGCGACGATTACGGCGTTTGCCAGCGATTCGCTCCCGACGGCCACGCTGGGACAGGTGGAGGTGCGGACTCCCGGCCCCGTGACCGAGGAGGGGTTCGGAGTAGGATCGACGCTGCGACAGCTGACCCCGGTGTATGGTGAAGCCCAGGCTTCGGAGTCGGATTGCGTGCTGCGCGTCTGGTTCGACGCCAAACCGCAGGTCGCCTTCTATATGGAATACCCCGCGCGGGAGCACCGCGAGTGCGGTGCCTTGAGTGCGGCGCCGCTGTCGCCGAATCTGACCGTGAAGGGAGTCGTGATCACGCCCCGCTAGGCGAAACCTTCTCGCGGGTGCATCACGTCAGTGCGAGCTGGATCGATTCAGGCTGGAGGTCTACGCATGTGGGGGATTCCGGATTGGGGCTTCGGTGCGGCGCTCACGATGCTGGGGATATTCGGCGGCATCGGGTTGATGCTGCGCATGATGCCGGCCGACATGCGGAAGCCGCAGCGCCGGAAGGGGCTGACGGACGAGGAGCGAGGTCTATTGGAGGAAGCGGAACACCGCCTCGGTGAAATCGAGGACTTGCAGCGGCGGGTGGCCGAGCTCGAGGGGCGCGTGGATTTCGCGGAGCGCCTATTGACCAAGGCGCGGGAGGAGCGCTAGGCCTACCTGCTCGGCAGGACTTTTTCGATACGCCGATCGGGAATCAGCCACAGCAGCGCCACGGCCACGAAGATCCCCTCGGCGATCCACGGCGACCACACCGTCGCCACGATCGCGATGACATACAACACCGGCGAGAATTTACCCTTCCAATCGCGGCCGACGGCTTTTTTCAGGATCGAATCCGTCCCTTGCGCGCGGATGATCATCTGCTGAAGCACGTAATACGCGATCGCGGCCATCAACAGCACCAGGCCGTAGAGCGCGGTGGGAACTGCGGTGAAATGATTCTCCCCCATCCACCCGGTGGCAAACGGAAACAGCGACAGCCAGAACAACAGATGCAGGTTGGCCCAGAGCATCGCCCCGGTGACCGTGGTAGTGGCATGCAGCATGTGATGATGGTTGTTCCAGTAGATGCCGACATAGACAAAACTCAAGACATAGCTGAGAAACACGGGCAGGAGCGGTAACAGCTCATCCACGCTGTCGCCGTGTGGGACCTTCATCTCCAGCACCATGATCGTGATGATGATCGCGATCACGCCGTCGCTGAATGCCTCCAGCCGTCCCCTACCCATTCTCTCTCCTCCGCCTGTTGAGCCTTCGCTGCCAGAGCTAAGTTGAGTGGTACGCAACGATACGGTCAGGGGCCCATGGCGAGCACGTACGCAGCGAAAAAGTATAGAGCGGAGTGGAGACGCCAAGTCCGCAGGTTCGAGGCCTTGTGGAAAAAGGAGCGCGCAAAACGGCTCCGCGATATCCGGCACCTCGATGCATTCCTGAAACGGATGAAGCGGCTCAAGCCCAATGACCTACGCGGTTTTCGAGTTGCGGTCGCTACGCTGCGCAACAGAATGCAGGAGACCTAGCTCGGGTGGCGGAACGGCAGACGCGCTGGCCTTAGGAGCCAGTGCCCGCAAGGGCGTGGAGGTTCGACTCCTCTCCCGAGCATCGGATAATCACGGCGGGGCGCGGAACGGCGTGTAGCGCTCCTTGGCCCGGGTGATCGCCCAGGGGAAGAGATAGCGGAACAGCGGCTCCCGGCTCGCGATGTTGCCCACCTTCCGGCCCACGGCCCCTAGTAGACGAATGCGATCCCCTGTCATGCGCGACAAGCCCTGAAGCACCGGAGCGGCGATGGCGGCAACCTGCTGCACTAGTGTCCGCCGACCGGGACGGTCTGCGGTGGGAATGCGTTGATCGCGCAGCCATTGCGTGAAGTCCTCGAGCGCGCTGGGTGAGAGGAAACTGTCACGCTGAAACAGCAACACCGATCCCGCCCGTTTGCGCACCGCGAAGGCGCCACGCGGGATCCCGGCGCTCTCGATGATGCGGCGCGGCAGTGGTCTCGTGTAGCGACCACCCACGTCCCAATCGCGCATTTCGGGAGCGTGGTTCAAGGCCGTGATCTCCAGGGTCTGCCGGCCTCCGAAGAACGGGACGGGAACATGCAGGAACCCTGCCCAGAGACGAAACTCAGTGAGGGAAAGTCCCGCCTGGTCCGCCCGCGCGAGGTCGTCGGACAGCCCGCGCGCATTCTTGTCCCATACGCCGCCACCGCGATGCCCGGTCAAGAGTACTCGGCCCGCCAGCTTGTCGATCGCGCCGCGCATGAAGACGTCCTCGCCCTTCGCATCCGACGCGATGAACGGGACTTCGGGCAGCTGCCCCTGCCGCCACGCATTCCTGGGAACGAGGGTGAGTGTCACGCCTAGAATCCCCGCCGCCGCCTCGCCACTGTCAGGATCGCCGCCCCGCGCATCCGTGAACGAAATGGCTTCATCGAGACCCATCGGTTTGGCGAGCACGGCCGACGCGAGCGAGTCGTAGCCCGACGACATGGTGCCGATCCAACGGTACGGGAAGCGGCGTTCTGGAGCCGTGAGATTGTCGGTGATCTGGCGCAGCGAGGAGATGAGGAAGTCCCGGTACTTCTCGAAGCTACGGAAGTCGCGCGTCGGGGTCGGCTTTCCCGCTTCGCGCGCCTCGCCGCCATCCCACACGAGGTTGTCGAAGTACACGAGGCGCACCGGACCGGCGGAGGTCGGAAGATCTCGTGTGTAGGTCTTGATGCCGCGAGTAATGGACTTGAACAGGTCGAAGTAGCCTGGGTCGGCGGGATCAGGAACGCCGTTGGCCGCCATGAGGAGACAGGGTAAGGAGTTCGACACCCACGTCTCCGACCCGCTCCGCCACCACTGCAACCGGTCGACCGTCGTTCCGGACGACACGAACGTGACGGTTCCGTTCCGCAAGCGCCCGCCCGACCCGAACACCAGATCGGTCCGATCGAAATCACCGGCGGCGTAGCAATCGGCCCAGACGGCTTCGGCAAACCAATCGGGATTGACTTCGACCCGGGAACCGTGCAGCACATCCACCGTCCCCTGCCCCGCGCGGCAGCGGGCAAGCCAGGCGAGTGGCGGCCAGGCTGGAACCAACGTGTACGTGAAACGCATCACGCAGGGAAGCTACGCGTTCTTCGGGGTGCTGCATCGCGACAACGGCCAGGCGAAGAACCACCTGGCCGTCATCGTTCGCGTCTCGAACTCCGCTAGAACGCGAGCCGGTAGCTCGCGCCCACTGAATACGTGACGTCGAACATGGTGCGGCGGAATCCGGCGGTGTTCCACCGATACGACAGGCTCTTCAATTCCCCGAACGCTTCGACCCGCGTGCGCGGAATGGCGTAGAACAGACCGCCACCGACCATGACGGCCGGCTTGGTGAACGGACGGAACTGATCCAGCCCCAGCTGGTCCACCGATACGGCGCCGCCGCCGAGGAACGCAAACGGAGCCAGTCCGTTGTCGAACGGATACCGGGCCTCCACATGCGCACCATAGAAGAATCGGTTGACGAATGCGCCGGCGAAGGGCGTCGCCCCCCACGCCCGATTCTTCGTAAACGTGAAATCCCCGTGGATCGCGAGGTACGGGGTCAGCTGGTACCCAACGCTCGCCCCCAGGTTGTAGCCGGGATTGAACGAAGCGGCGTCTGCACGCAGATCAGCGAGGTGATCGGCGCCGCCGCCGTACAGACTGAAGACGATGGTGCGCTGCTGCGCTCCAAGAGCGGACGCGCCGAGCAGCGCCGCGCACAGGATACCGACGACTCGAGATTGTGGCTTCACGGATTCCCCCTGGTAGTCGAACGGAGGGAGCATAGCGACCCTTGCGTGAAGTCAGTGTGAGTCGAACCTGAGGAGCGCTTGACGATCCGGGGCGGGCCCTGCATTTCCCAGCATGACCGCCTCCTGGCACGTGCTCGGCGATATCGCGCTGCGGTCCACGATCGTCTACCTGGCGCTGCTGGTCGGCATCCGGCTCACCGGCCGGCGCCTGCTCGGCCAGCTCTCGGCCTTCGATCTCGTGCTGCTCCTCATCATCGCCAACGCGGTCCAGAACGCCATGGTGGGTCCCGATACCAGTCTCAGCGGCGGCCTGGTGGCGGCCGGCGTGCTGCTCGCCTGGCATCAAGTGATCGTGCGCGTGCGACGCGCCAGTCCGGCAGTCGCGAAGCTGCTGACTGGAGCGGGGATCATGCTGATCAACAATGGTGAGCTGCTCGAGGGGCAGCTGCGGCGGGCCAACTTGACGCCCGACGAGCTGCTGCAGGCGCTGCGCGAGCACGGTGTCGAGAACGTCCAGGATGTGCGCACCGCCGTGCTCGAGCCCGACGGCTCGGTGAGCGTAATTCGCTATGACGACATCAAGCCCGGGGCGCGGCCCCACCATCAGATCAAGGTGATACGCAGCCACTGACGCCAGCGCCTGCTGCCTCTTTGCCCCCCGGTTAGATTTGCCTCGTGCCCGACATCGAGATCACCAAGACCAACTCCGAGCCCGGAGCCGCGTCGCTTGCGGTGACCGTCCCCGCCGACCGTGTACGCGAGGCCGAGCATCGCGCGACGCGGGCCTATCAGGCCCGCGCCCGGTTGCCCGGCTTCCGCAAGGGGAAGGCGCCGGAAGCGATCATCAAGAAGCAATTCGCCGCCGACATTCGCGAGCAGGCGCTGCGCGATCTGATTCAGGCCAGCTGGTCGCGCGCGCTGGAGCAGGAGCCGCTCAAGCCGATCGCCGATCCGCACATCCACGACCTGAAATGGGAAGACGGCGCCGCCGTCACGTTCACGATTCACGTCGAGGTGAAGCCCGATATCACGCTGGGCCGGATCGGCAGTTTCACGCTCAAGCGGACCGTGGCCCCTGTGACCGACGCCCAGGTGCAGGCGCAGCTCGACACGCTGCGCGAGCAGCGGGCGCCGTGGACTCCCGTCGCCGATGTCAAACCGTCGCTCAAGGATCTCGTGCACGTCACGATTGCTCAGCGCGAGGGCGACACGGCCAAGGATCCACAGCCCTACCACTTTGTTTTGGGCGAAGGGCGCGCGATCCCGGAAGTGGAGGAGCGCATCTTCAGCATGACCCCCGGGCAGACGATCGACGCCATGGTGCGCTTCCCCGATGACTTTCCGGAAGAAGCCAAGCGCGGGCAGACGCGCGATATCCGGCTCACGCTGCACGAGGTGAAGCGGCAGACGCTGCCGGTGCTGGACGATGCCTTCGCGCGGGAGATCGGCGACTTCGACTCGCTCGATGCCCTCCGACAGGCGGTGCGGGAGGACCTGGAGCGCGAAGCCGGGCGCGAGGCCGACGCCCGCTTGCGCGCAGACCTCGTCTCGCAGATCGTAGCGGCGAACCAAGTGACCGCGCCGCGTCCGCTCGTGGAACGGGTGACCCTGACCTACGCGCAGGCGTACAGCATCACCGAAGAGCGGCTGCCGCAATTCGCCGCGGAATTCCGGCCCCTGGCCGAGCAGCAGGTGCAGCGCGATCTCGTCCTCGACTGGGTCGTGGAGCACCACCAGCTCCGCGCCACCGCCGACGAGGTGACGCAGCGCCTGGCCGAGCTCGCGAGCCGGCGCAACATGTCCGCGGCCGACCTGAAGGCGTCGCTCGAGAAGCATCAGCGACTGCGCGAAGTCGAGCGCGGTCTGACCGAAGAAAAAGCGTTCACGTTCCTGTTGTCCCAGTCCACCGTGGAGTCAGCCTGACGATGAGCACGCTCTATCCGCCCTATATCATCGAGCGCTCGAGCCGTGGCGAGCGCACCTACGACATCTTCAGCCGGCTGCTGATGGACCGCATCGTGTTCCTCGGAACCGCCATCAACGACGACGTCTCCAACATCATCATCGCGCAGCTCCTGTTTCTGGACGCCGACAACCCCGAGCGCGACATCTTTCTGTACATCAACTCGCCCGGTGGTCTGGTGTCATCCGGCATGGCGATCTACGACACGCTGCAGTTCCTGCGCGCGCCGGTGAACACGATCTGCATGGGGATGGCGGCGTCGATGGGCTCGTTCCTGCTCACCGCCGGCACGGTCGGGAAGCGCTCCGCGCTGCCCCACGCGCGCATCATGATGCACCAGCCGTCGGGCGGCGCGCAGGGCACGGCGTCCGACATCGAGATTCAGGCGCGCGAGATCCTCTACCTACGTGGCAAGCTGAACGAGTTGTACGCCAAGCACACCGGCAAGCCGCTCGACCAGATCGAAAAGGACATGGACCGCGACCGGTTCATGTCGGCCGAAGAGGCCAAGGACTACGGCCTCATCGACCACGTCATCTCGAATTTCAAGCAAATGGACGGAAAAAAGACGTGAGCCCTTGCGTCCGCCCCAT
>DATFGN010000240.1:0-14554 GCA_035249405.1 Gemmatimonadales bacterium | reverse complement strand
CTTGGCCTTCTTGCGCCGCGAGGGGGAGAGCACCGTGACCTCCGGGCACTCGTCGGGGGCCGTGGCGTTGTAGAGGGCGACCAAGTCATCAGGACTGCCCCACGGCTCCTCGTCGCGAGGAGATGAATTATCGAAGGCCGGTTTCTTCGGGTCTTCGGGTACTACGGTTTCTTCGGTAACTACGGCGACATCGGCGGGCATCTGACGGCATATGCCAGCAGATGTCGGCACGGGATACTTGGAATGCTTCGCGCGGGTTCTCTGGTGTTTGCTCCAAGTGGGGAAGAAGGCGTACCGTTTCGCATCCTCGCCATCGTAGAAACGGATCAGGTCGACGGCGGCGAGCTCCTCAAGCCACTGGGACACCTGCCCTTCGCGCACCGTGTCAAGCATGACGGCGAAACAGGCGGCGCGGACCACGTCGGCATCGGCTGGCATCCGTCCGAAGTCGTCGGCGTAGGTGGTCAGGCGCCAGAAGAGGCGCTCGGCGGCGGGGCTGATCTTGGCGAGCGTTCGCGAAGTCCGGCAGGACTCCTTGATGTCGCGGGTCGGCATCCACACCCCCTGTCAAGGGCTGAGAGGAATGGCGGGCGCCCCGGTGTGACAGCACCGAAGCCTTACGGGTAGCGCGCGGCTCACCACCCGCCAACCCCAACTTTAGCATACCAAGCGACGCTCGGTGAGCGAATCTCATCACGAGCCGATCTCTCTGCGGGGCCACGGGCGCGGGGCGAAGTCGCGCATCAGCGTGGCCAGGGCGAGCGCGGTCTTGGGGCTGCACGTCGCATCTGGGAACGCCCGGTAGAAGACGATCAGGTCGCACGCGCTCTCGGCCTTCTCGGGCTCGGGCTGGGGCCAGGGCGGGCCGTGGTAGGTCGCGATTGTCCTCGCGTGTTCTCCTATGAAGCGCATACCGCCTCCCGCAGCCGTCGCCGGCGTTGCCAGTCGCGAGGGCACTCTCGGCACGTCCGGTGTGCTCTGTACGAGACGGAGATCAACAGGTGGCCACGCGCACAGAGCCCGCTCCGACCAGCCCGTGCACTCGGAGAATTGCCCCGAAGGAAATTCTGTAGGTCGGTAACCGCCTCAAGGTGACGAGGATTCACGCAGGCCCGATTTCGGCACAGGTGGTCCAATTCAAGCTCTGACGGAATAGGCCCCACCCAATGCTCGTAGGCCCAGCGATGGGCCATGACCATCCGACCGCCCACGTACAGGCGACCGTAGCCTTGGACGCTGCGCAGCCCGACCCATATCCAGCACGCCGAATTGGGTTCTGGCACAGCCCATGCCTCAAACCTGTCCAGCGGATCACCGACCGGGCGGACGCGAGAATTGTGGCCGCGCACGTAATAGCCGCATGTGGTCTCGTGTCCGCAGCCGCATCGGCATATTTGGCGCCCGATCTTCACGGGTGGTTCACTTCCTCGGGCAGCACGGCCCGGAGCTCGTTGAGCAGGTCGGTCAGCGCGGCGATGTCGGCCTTCTCGGCCTTGACCCCTGCCCCGATGTAGCGGTCCCACATGCTCCGCTTGTCGGCCGGCGTCTGCTTGAGCTTGGCCGAGCACCCGCTGATCTGGGCGAGCAGGAGGCCGCGCTGCGTCTCCTCGTCCATCGGGGGCAGCGCCCCGCCCACCGGCTCATCGGGGAACAAGCGCTTGGCCTTCTGATCTGGCGTCTCGTTCGGTGGCGGCGGCGGGTCGGGGCGTCGCGCTGCGCGAGCACTCGGCTTGGCGCTCGCCGCTGCGTTGCCGTCGTCATCCTCGGCCTCGAGCCCGGCGATGGCCTGGAGGCCGTACCGCCGCGCGTAGGTGAACGCCGAGCCGTAGCCCTGCGCGTCCTTCTTCGACACCGGGACCACGGTGCGGCTCCCGATCCACTGCCCCGAGCTGTGCATCAGCACGGTGTCCACGGCCACCTCCTCGCCGTCGCAGGGTGTCGGAAGCTGCGTGTAGGACAACCCGTGCTCCGCGAACGGTCCCCGGATGGCGGCCACCACGGCGGCGAGGTCGGCGTACTTGCTCTTGAAGAAGGGATTGTCGGCGTCCTTCTTCGCGCCGCTCATCTGGCCCTGCGCCTTGGCGAGCGCGGTGGCCAGCTCGTTGATTTGCTCGGACTTCGTCATGTGGTAGACTCCTTTCGTTCGTCCACACCCCTCCTTGCTGCAGGACTCCCCCTGAGCCACCCTCGGGGGGCGTCTGCGTTCAACTCCCGGTCCAGTTCGTCCTGGCCGTAGAACACGCCGCAGTCGCAGCGGTAGCATTCCGCGCACCGATGCACGTGCTCGCTCTGATCGTGGCCGCAGGTGCAGAGGCCGCTCATGATCACGGCTGGTCCTCGGGCAGGATCGGCGGGAACTTGTTTGCCAAGTCGAGCCACGTCCAGTGGTGGCGGTTGTTCAGGTGGATCATCAGGTCGGTGACGTGGGCCCACGGGCGCACGTACGCGCAGACCGGACAGGCCAGGTTCTCCACGTTCGGCAGCGCGGCCTCGCTACGAATGATCGTCAGCGCGCAGTGGCTGCGTTCCCTGCTGCCATGAACGCGCGGCCGATTGTGCGAGGGGCCGTCCGCGGTCATCGTCCCGGTGAACGGATCGTAGGTGCCCAGGTACTGCAACTGGTCGCGCAGGGCAGCGTCCCGCCACGTCTCACGAATGGTCATGGTGTTCCTCCTCGTGCCGCGCGTGCTTCTCGCACGGCTTCGGCACGCACTCGGTGGTGAGAAATTCGCGCAGGCGCATCGTGCGCCCGCACTGCACGCACTCGGCCCAGCCGGGCACGAGGTCTTCGGGGAACTTGAGCTCGTGGACGGTCATGGCTTCCTCCGCTTGTAGTAGCGCCTGCCGCGCACGGTCTCGACCGCGATGACCACCGCGCCGATCACCACGCCCGCAACGATGGTCAACAGAATCACCACGAGCGGGAACGCGATGTAGGCCGCGAGCGCGTACACGAGCCACGTGAGCGCTTGGGTCAGGCTGTCGGTCATACGTGCAGCCGCTCCAGTTCCCGCACGGCGTCCGCCACGAAGTCGGCCCGCTGGGTCCGATCGGCCTCCCGGAGCCGGGCCAGCTCCGCGCGCAAGGCGGCGCACTCGGCCTCCAGATGCGCGATGCGCTCGGCGGCGTCGCGGCCGTCGTAGGTGCGCGTGGCTTGGCGGATGGTGCGGTCAGTCATGGTTGGCCTCCTTCTTGGCTTGGAAGAAGTCCTCGACGGTTCGCTGGATCGCCTGCGCGAGTTCGGCGATCTCTCGCGGCGTGAACTGCGTGCCCGACGAGAAATACTCGGCGAGTTCGTAGCACCGCTCATCGTAGGGATAAGCCATCGCGTTCTCCTTCGTAGCGCGCAGCCGCATCAGTTCGTCCCAGGCCGTAGCGGCTACCGCGAGCTTGCGCAGCGTCTGCTCGGTACGATGACAACTGCACGTGCACGGCGGGTCCGCCAACTGCTCCGGGTTCTGCTGGCAATAGCGGCAGTAGCCGTCGGCGCAGAAGCTGGATAGGGTCATCCCGTCACCATCAGCGCGATGACCCAGACCTCGATGACGATGACCAGAAACCAGAAGATGCCGGCCCACGCGGTCATCGCTCCAGCCCCCAGATCGCCCGCGCCGCTGAGCGGATGATGAGGGCCCATAGGAGCGTCAGGCCCATGACGAGGGCGCCGAGGAAGTAGAGGGTGAGTCTCATGCGGTGTTCTCCTTGGGCGCGAGTTGACACCGACGGCATCGCCATGCGCCGTCGTCACAGATGGTGATGGTGTTGAGCACGCGGCATTGCCAGCAGCGCGCGACCTGCGTGCTCATGCGGATCAGGCGCGCCTTGTCGGCCCGGAGCGCCTCCACCTCGGCGAAAATCTGCACGAGGCGGTCGCGCTGCCAGGACGCGAACGTGTTGCGCGTGTGGACCAGGCGGAGTTCGGGGCGGATCATGCGAGCACCGCAGCGAGACGGTTGGCCCGGTACTGCTTCATGTAGCAGGCGTCGCACAGCCCCTTGGCCACGTGGACGCGCCCTGGGTGACATGACGCGGGGATGCGGCGGCGACCCCGCTGCGACGCCAGCCACTCCTCCCGTGGGATCGGTTCTAGGCCCTTCTTCCGCGCCTTCCCTACCCGCACCGCCTCGCTGTGCCGCTCACCCTGCGCTTGCCGTCCCTTCGCCACCATGTCGGCGGCGTTGTCGCCCTTGGTGCCCTTGAACAGATGCGACCCTCTGACGCAGCGACGGTTGTCGCACTTGTGCAGAGCGCATTCGCCGGGACCGAGCGGACCGTTCTGAATCTGGTACGCGAGCCGATGCGCCCAGCCTTGGCGTCCGTCAGCCAACTTGATGCGCCCGTAGCCAGCCCCTTGCTTCGGCAAGCCCTTTTGAATGCAGCCGATCCACTCCCAGCAGGCATCCTCGCCGTCGAGCTTGAACACCTTGGCCCAAAAGCGGACTTCGGGAGGCGCGTGCTTACCGCCCATTGGGGGCCTCCCCGCGCTTCGGCTGACTCAACAGGTAGTCGTAGACCTTCTGGCAGCGGCTGCTCTTACGCTCGCCGTTCACCCACTTCCAGACCATCCAGTAGGAGACGTTGGCGAGCTCGGCGATGTCCTTGTAGCCGTAGCCTGCCTTGCGGAGCGACGACTTTCGGGACTTGACCTTTGTGCTTCTCTCCTTTAAAGTCTTTTTGGGTGCAGGTGCAAGTCTCAGTGCCATGCACACAGTTATACGCACGGCGTGAGTGTAAGTCAAGTCATCTTTCAAGGAGAGTGGGCGATGCAGAAGCCGGGATTAGGACAGCGACTGGTAGAGCGGATTAAGGCGAAGGGCTACGAAGATCCCGACTCAAAATTCGGGATCAGGGTGACCGACTGGGCCCTCGATCACCGCTATCCACCGGGGTCGGTGTTCAAGTGGATCGGCGACGTCGTGGTCCCGGACTACGAGACGATTCTCCGGCTAGCCCGGGATCTGGACGCTTCGCCAGGATGGTTGCACTACGGAGATGACACGCTCCACGGGCACGGACCCTCAAGGGGAAAAGCCCCGCGCCGGCAGGGCCGGCGTACCGTCGCCGGAAGCCTCTTGCTCGCGCTCACGATGGGCGCCGCCAGTCTACTCGGGTGGCCTAGCCCCAGCGATAGTGCCGCTCCGTCAGGTGGAGTCCTACCGAGTGGGGGTCAACTTGCGCTAGGATGTACCTTCTCAGACCTTGTGCGCCGCTTCTTGGCCCAGTTCTTGCCTCCGGTCTGGCGTTCCGCATGAAGGCCCTCGAATGGGCCGCGCCGGTCCTCTGCCGTCACCGGAGCCCGTCCGCTCATGCGCTCGCCCGCTCGCCCTGTCCGCGTGCTGCTGGCCGCCGTCCTGCTGGTTGCCTTCTTCCATCCCGACCCGGTACCGAGGCGCCACGCCTGCCGCTACCGACTCGCGGCGCTGGTGCTCACCCGGGAGCGGTTCATCGCGCGCCTATCGGCCCGCGCTCACGGGCACTTCCGCCCGCGGGCGCCTGACCCATGGCGCGCCCTCGACCCCATGCCGGCGCGCCCCCGCCAGCTCTATCTGCACCTGGCGATCCCGGGCTGGCAGGGGCGCGTGAAAGACGAGCACGATATCGAGCTTCGCGACGCCATGACGCACGTCACGGTGCTGGCGATCCGGCCCGCGCTCGTGGTGGCCGCCCTGGCCAACTACCTGACCCAGGCGCGGCTGACGGCCGAGCTGCTCGGCACCATGCCGGTGCTCGAGCGCCAGCCCACCCCACCCCGCCCCGCGTTGCCTACTGCTCCAGATCGAGGTCCGCTACGAGCGGTAGTGGGTGTGCCCCTACGCAACGAGCAGGAGCGTCGCAGGGCCGCCCGTGCCGCAAGGGGTGGGAAGCGGGTGGGCAGAACGTGACCACTCTAGGGATCAATACGGATAAAAACTTGACCACCCCCGCGGAGGCCCCCGATGGCGTACAGTGATGCCCGTAAGCAGCCCTGGCACCTGGACCTGACGCCCGCTCAGATGGAGGAGGCGCTCGCGATGTGGCCGCTGCTGTACGAGGTCGCCCAAGCGTCGTGTACGCTAGGCTCGCGACCCGGCACGATGGACGGCGCCGAGCATGACCGGCTCAGCCTCGCCGCCGCGCTCGGCCGGCTCGACGCCCAGCACCCCACCTGGCGCACCTGGCTCACGGTCGAGCACGATGGACGCTGAGCGGACGCCGCGCCCCGAAGAAGTCGAGCGCTACCACGCCCACGCGGCGGGCTGCCCCCACTGCGCGCACTGGGCGACCATGGACGCCGAGCGCCAGGGGCTTGAGCGCATGCTCGCCCCCCGGCGCCCTTGGTGGCGCCGCCTCTGGCGCGCCCTTTTGTTCTGCTGCGCGGTGTGCGCCGGTCCTACGGCGGCGGAGGCGATTCCGGCGTGCTGGAGCATCGCGCCGGTCCCGTTCGGCGTCGGGGCTCCCTATGGTATCGGCATCAGCCCGCAGACCTGCGGGGGCCCGGATCGCTTCGTCCTGTCCGGCGCGGACTACTGGGGCCAGGTCTACCTCGAGCTCCCAGCCGCCAGCCTCGGGGTCCAGCGTGACGTGCCGGACACCGTCGATGCGGCGATGATCCACTACTGGCTGCGGGTGCTGACCGCGCACGAGGGCGATGTGCGGATGGTGGACCCTGATGAGGTCACCACGCGGTGGCTGTTCGGCTCGGGGGTGTGGCCCGACCTCGCCCGCGCCGATGACGAGCCGCTCACGCATAGCCCCGAGCCCGCCACCGTGGCCCTCGTGCTGACGACGGCGGGGCTGATCGGGTGGCGGAAGTGGAGACAACGATGACGCCTGACACGGCGGGCCAGCCGCGATCCATCGCCCACCCCGAATTGGCGGGAGTGGGACTCATCCTTCGTCGCTGGCTCGCCGCGCTCAGCTTTGCAGTCCTGTGCTGTTGCCAGACCTATGGCGGGGGCACGTGCTGCGCGGAGGTGTACTTCTGCGGCCCCGTGGTGCCGGGCTGTATTTGCGCGCCCGGTGCCCGGTGCTGGACGCCGGAAGCCCCGTAGGACTCCCGGCGCCCTTACCGGCCCACGTTAGGCGGGGGTCGGGTTGGTGTTGATGGCGGCGGCGATCTCGTTCGCCTGCGCCTCCATGGCGTCCACCTCGGCCGACAGCGGCGCGAGCTCCTCCGCCGTGGCTCCGTTGGCGAGGGCTTGGTCAATCGCCGCTTGGAGCCGCGCGGCCTCCCCCTCGATGAACAGCTTCGCGCTCTGCAGCACTCCACGGACCCGCTTCACCTGCTCGATGTCTTCGGCCAGCGTCGCATTCGGCATCTTTACGTCTCCTTGGGTGAATGGGAATAGCTCAAACCACCACTGCCACCACGTCACGCGCCTTGCTGCTCCTGCTTCAGCGCCTCGGCATCCTTCGCCGCCTCGGCAATCTCGGCGCTGAGCTCTGGCGGCACCTCAGAGGCCGCCTCATTGATCTTCGTCACGATGGCTTCAAGCGCCGTGGCGATGCGCCCCTGATCCGCCGCGCCCTGCACGAGGGCCCGGCGCACGGATTCCGGCAGGTTCAGATGGGCCAGCACGGAGATGTTGAACAGGGCCACGGCTAGTCCGTCCGCCGCGCCGGGAGCTGCATGTCGGCGATCTCCACGACGCGGCGGTCCATGCGGTCGGCCAGGGCGTTCAGGCGAGACTCGCGTTCCTCGGGTGAGAGGTCGGGGCTCCGCATGATCGCCACCATCTCCTGCATGTCGATGATCAGTTCCGGCAACATCGCGATGAGGGGTGCAAACGCTAGGACGGCAGCGACAGCCATGGGGTCTCCTTTTCGCTCTTGAAGATGACCTGGTAGCCCACGGTGGCCCCGAACGAGATGAGTTCGCTCAGGATCGTGCGGATGATCTCGTCGGTCTGCTTGCGAAGTGCCGCATCACTTACGGAGCGCGAGGCTTTCCACATCGCGACGCTGGCCGGGTAGACCTTCTTGAACTTCTCACCGAAGTCGATGAAGTCGTTGCACTGCTTGGCAGTCAGAGTCCGGTCCTTGCACTTGGTCACGTAGAGCGCATTGACCGACTGCATGTGTTTGCCGGCATCGTCGATGGCCTCGCCAGTCACGGCGAGCCCCTGGAAGGTCCGCATGGCGGCGGACCCGCCACAGGCCACCATGAGGTAGGCGGCCAGGGCCATGAGGGCGATGAGTTGGAGCAGGTTGAACGCGGTCCGGTGTTGGCGCATGGGTAGCTCCTATCTCAGCTTGGGCATCGGGTAGTCGCCGATGCCGCCGAACACGATGAGGATGCCGAGCAGCACCCAGAGGACGACGGCCATCACGGGGATGGCGGTCGGCCACGGGGCGGGCATGGGGATGAAGCGCACGGCCAGGTAACACAGCAGGCCGAGCACGACGCCGAGGATGAGGTACGCGATGATGCCCATGGGGCCTCCTATTCCCAGCCCTCGGGCTTGCCCGGGCTGGCGTGCGAGATGGCTTTGGCCACGGCCGCGTCGTTGGCCTTCATCTGGGCCTTGAGCGTGGCGGGGGATTTCGGGGTCGGCGGCTCGGGTGTCTCGACGGTGGCGCCCTTCGCCAAGGCGGCGACGAACCACGCGGGGGCGCGTTCGGCAATCCCGGCCTCTGGGGCGCCGGTCTTCGTGGCCGCGCTGCTCACCCAGTCGATGGACTTGATGACGTTCTGCGATCGCAGGATGCCCTTCACAATCCCGAGCGTGATCCAGCGGTAGCGCAGGAAGGCGGCGGCGGCCACGCCATTCACCGGGTTGTAGTCCGTAATGAGGGCGGCGGCCGTGCTGAGAATGGCCGCGATCAACTGCATGACGGCCTCGGGCACCTCTGGCCACCGCAACCGCATCAGGCGGTAGATAATCCCCGTGGCCGCAATCAGCACGCCGAGCTGCCCGGCCTCGGTTGAGAAGTCTTGCCACGTCACAGCGGCACCCCCTGCGCGTAGTCGTACGCCCGCAGCACGCGCCGCACCCAGCCCGGGGCGAACACGGTGTAGTTGCCCACCTGCGAGAGCCGGATCAGGCGCTCGGCGGTGAAGTCGCGCACCGACGTGGGCTTGACCGCGGCCACCGTCACTGGCCCGATCACGCCGTCCACCGGCACCCCCAGCACCGCTTGCAGGATGCGCACGGCGGTCTTCGGCCCTTGCAGGACGGCGCAGTCGAAGACGGCCAAGGCTAACGGCGCCGGCAGGAGGCTCAACTTGATGGCGGTCCAGAAATCCCGCTCGTAGATCGCCAGCGCTTCCTCTTGCGTGAGGGCCTGAATGTTGAGCGTGGGATACGAGCGCTTGGAGATGCCAAACTTCGTCTCGCCGCCCGGGTCGCCGGGCAGCCCCGCCGTGTAGCCGCCCTCGAAGAGCAAGATCATCGGGATGGCGAAGTCGAAGGGCGTCACGCATGCCCCGCGTAGTAGACGGGTGGCCGTTGGCGATGGGCCTTGAACGCGACCGAGCCAATCGTCCGCACGATGGTGGTGCCGCAACAGGAACAATGCCCGACCCACTCGGTGCGGCTCCACATGGCCGACTCGGGGGGGCTACAGTGACATCGGGGGCAGGCGGAGGGGATCATGTCCTCAGCCATCTGGGCCACGCCGAGCACGCGGGTGGGAATGTCGGTCTCGAGTACGGGGCCCAGCAGGCCTTCGACCTTCCGGCGCTTGTACTTGTCACGGCGGCCCGATCCCTTGCCGCCCACTACCGCCGCTCCCGGTTGTAGAGCTGCTGATACAGCCACTCGATGCGCCGGGCATTGTCTGCCCCGACCCGGGCGTTCTCCGCGCCGATGGCCTTCACCTCGCCCATCTCGCGATAGAGCACGATGCCGCCCGCGACGAAGGCCAAGAACAAGCCGACCAGGCCCGCCACGATGGCCTTGTTGAACGCCGACCCGTTGCCATTCGGCCCATGCCCGAACTGCCGCGCGCTGTTGCGTTCATCTTCCAGGTCGCGGATGCGCCGGCGCGCCTCGTGGAGCGCAGCCAAGTCGCGCAGCCCCTCCGAATGGAGTCGGTCGTCGGGCATGACTCAAGGGCGCCACGTCCGCTGCGGCTTGCCCCCGCGGCGTCTTTCCTCAAGGATGCCCTGCGCGATGCCACGGGCGAGGGCTTCGGCCCGCGCGATGCGCAGGAGTTCGTCGTGCATGGAGTTGGTGGCCTTGTGCACGAGCTCGATCTTCTCCAGCACCCGCCGCACACTGCGCCAGTGGAGGATCGCGGCGGCGAGGATCAGCCCGCCCAGCCCCCCGACCACGAGCACGAGGAGCGGATCGCTCACTGCGTGGCCTGCCCCGCCTGGCGCTGCAGCACCACGTCGCAACGGGGCCCTCGCTCGGTCACGGCTGATTGCCGATCTGTCCGGCCTGCAGAAACGCGCGCCGGGGGCGCGGCGTGCGCGTGCGACGGGTGCGGTCGCGGTGGGGCATGGGGCCTCCTTTTAGGAGAACTTCCCGCGCGTGAAGGTCGTGCTGTCATCGGAGACCGTGGACGTGCCCACGGTGCCGGTGTCGCCATCGTTGCGCACGGTCTGCGTGGTCGCGGTCTGCGTGATCTTGTTGCGCGCCAGCGTGGCCAGCCACACGATCTTGTCGGCAAGGGTGGCCGACGCCGCGGGGACCGCCGAGGACTCCGAGTAGAGGTCGGTATCTAGAGCGGCCACGAGCTGCGCCTTGATCTGCGCCAACGTGAGGCCCGTGACGCTCGCGACCGATCCCGTGACGTTACCTTGCACGGAGGCCACGCCCTCGCCGAACGTGCCCGCTGTGGTATGCCCCGCCCGGGTCTCGTCCCAGACCGCATCCGCCAGCTCGGCTGCCGTGGGGGGCGTCCCAGCCCCCCCCGCATCCGTGAGCGCCTTGCCGGTGCTGCCTGCGGTCGCATGGCCTGCGGTCGCCTCATCCCAGACCGCATCGGCGATCTCCGCCCCCGCATCGGCGGCCAGCGCCGCCGCCGTCACCACGTTCGCGGCCATCGCCCCCACACTGGCATCCATGCGGCCCGAGACCAGGGCCGCTGGGAGTCGCGCCTGAATGTCGTCCAGATCGCTGTGCACGGTGGCGGCCGTGAGGCCCGTGACGCTGCCGACCGCCCCCGTCACCGAGCCCACGGCCCCCGTGACACTCCCCACCGAGCCCGACAGGTTGCCGGTGATGTTCGCGGTCAAGGCCGTGGTGACCGTGGTGGCCGCATTGGTCCCGGCGATGAAGACACCGCCCGCCGCCCCGGCCGTCGCGCTCGGCAAGAAATCGGTCTTGGTCTTGATCGCGCCCACGTCCGATGCGGTCAGGCCCGTCACCGAACCCACCGCCCCCGTGACTGATCCCACCGAGCCGGTCAGATTACCCGTGAACGTGGTGGTCAGCCCCGTGGTGATCGTGGTGGCCGCATTCGTGCCCGCGATGAACACGCCGCCAGCCGCGCCCGGGGTGGCGGCGGCCACATTGTTGATGTTCTTCACGTTGGCGTCGAGGATGCCCGCCGTCGCCGGCGTGGCCACGGCGGTGCCGAGGATCTGCGTCATATCGGCCTGGAGCACGTCCGTGCCCAGAATGAAGGCGTCATAGATCATCGCGGGCAGGACCGTGAACTCGTGGAAGACCGGCGCGTGGTTCGCCGCGTCCGTGATGGTGAGGAACATGCGCCCGAGCCGGTTGGTATCGGCGGCGGCCAGCTCCAGTTGCATCATGCCCGCGTCGTTGTTCGTGATGTAGTTCAGGTCGTTCGCGGTACCCGAAGTGGCCCCCGTCACGTTGTCGAGAATGAGCGTGGGCGCCGAGCCGTCGTCGGTCTCGGCGATCAGCGTGATGCGCTCGTTCGTGATCGTTAGGGCGGTCTCGAGCGTGACCCCATCCGTCTTGTCAAAGAACGGGCCGACCGCCACGATCACCGCAGTGTTCGTGCGCAGGAATCGCATCAGTTCCCCCGCTGGCGGTACTGGGCCATGAGGACCGGGACGACGCTCTGGCCGCCCCCGGCGGTGAGCGTCAGGCGGAAGTGGGCGATGGTCGTGGCATCGCCGCTGCCGTAGCCGATGCCGAGTTTGGCCGTCGTGGTGGCGAAGGTTTTATTGGTGGTCGTGCCGGTCCAACTTGTCGTCGCGGCCACATCCGCCAGCGTCGCGTCGATGTAGTGCCCAGTTGTCGTCGTGAATCCGCTCCCGCCGTTCGACCCATCAAGCACCACCGTCGTGTTATCGAATACCTTGAACCCCTGGTTATGACCCGCTGAGGGATCTCCGGCTGCGACATCCACGGTGTACGTCCCCGCGCCGGGCGCCGACCCGGAACTCAGATCAATCGTGAACGTGCGCACGGTGCCGTTGCCGATGTAGTTGATCCCATCAATCCGGGGATCTTGGCCGCCGCCCACGTCGCGATTCGTCGGATTCACACCCGCGTCCCATCCGCCATTGATGCTGTAGCCGTTCACGTTCGTGTAGGTGTGGGGGTAGGCTTCGCCGTAGACATCGGAGGCATAGGCGGGCGGCGTGGTCCCGGCCCACGCGCGGAAGTCGAAGCCCATGTCGAATGGCATGGCTAGAAAGGCAGCATCGACGCCGGCACGGCGGCGAGCACCGCCGTCACGCTGTTGTCGAGGTCGGTCTGGTTGGTGATCGTCGCGGTGCTCAACGTGGTCGCCCAGGTATTGAGCAGGTTGTAGCGCGTGGTCATATCGCTGAAGAGAATGCCGAGGGCGGCGGCGCCATCGGTCACTTCCGTCACGCGGGGGGTCACGACGGCTTCGTTGAGCGCGAGCCGCTGAAGGAACGCGGTGCCCAGATCCCGCATCGCCTGCTGCGCCGCCGCGAAGGTGGGAATGGTGCCCGCATCCTTGCTCGCCTTGATGGCCTGCACGTTCTGGCGCATGTTGTTCTGCATCGTCGAGAGGTTCTGGCAGAGCTGCACGACGGCATAGAACCGCTCGATGGTGTTGACCGTCGAGACGGGCGCGGTCTGCTGCACGCGCAGGAGGCTCCCGGCCTTCAGCGTGATGGCCGAGGCCGCCACCTCGCTGGCGAATCGGAGCGTGACGGCACCTCCCGCCGCGCCCGTGCGCAGCATGGCCCGGAAGTCGGCGTACTGGGCCGCGCCGGCCGCGAGGACGCCCGTCGTCGGCGTGCCGGTGTCGTAGGCCGTGAACTGCCGGAGCAGCGCCGCGGTCGCGGAGGTATAGGCCCGCCAGTCACCCACCACGCCCGCCGGGGACGCTGGACCACTGATCGCCAGATTCAGACCCGTGGTCGTGGCGGCCGAGGTATAGACCAGGAAGGCTTCGATCAGATAGTCGGCATTCGCCGCCGCCGTGAACGACAGCCCGGTTGCATTGGCCAACGTCGTCGTGGAGTTGGCCACGTCGGCGTCGAGCCGGATGACGGTCGATGGGCTGATGAGGATCATCAGGTCATGTCCTCGGTGGCCTCGCCCCGATACGTCTTGCCGATCTGCTGCCGGTCGCCCAGCTCGTCCAAGCTGCCATCCGGGCGCGGGAAGGCCGGCAGGGCCGCCTGATTGAATCCGATCATGGAAAAGAGCCGGTTGAGGAACAGCGTGTCGGGTTCCTCCTCATCGGGCGGTGGCGGTGGCGGTGGAGGGGGCGGCGGCGTGACCGGAGGCGCCGGGACCCCGGTCCCGTAGATCGGCGCGCCCGTGGGGTTGCCGCTCGCCGCCTCAACCGCCGCGTCGCCGAAGTAGTCGGACCGGATCGGACGCTGGAGCGGGCTGAGGCGCCGCCGCGTGGGATACAACAGCGCGTTGAGCGCGGCCAGGTCGTCGCGCAGCATCACGGACTCACCTGCCCGGCCTGGCGCTGGAGGATTTTCTGGAGGGCTGGCGGGATCACGGGCGTTGGGGTGGACGGCCCTTGCGGAGCCCCCGCCGCACGTCCCATCGAGCCCGCAGTACCGAGAATGGTGTTGAGGCTCGCGGGATTCTTGCCCACCATCGCCGCGTTCTTGGCCACCTCCATACCGCCCAAGCCGAGGATCGCGCCGAGAGGGCCCCCAGCGACCGCACCACCTACAGCCGTCAGCCCATTGACAAGGAAGTTGGCCGCGGTGTAGGCCATGGCTGGTGGGAGTGCCCGATATTCCTCGGTAAACTTGAGCGCCTGCTGATACTTGTCAGGCCCTAGAAGACGCAGGAGTTCGGGTTCCGTCTGGTTCTTGGGAATGGTGGTGAGCGCCTTGTGCAGCGTCGCCACGTTGAGCCCCCGCCCGCCGGCCACGCTGTCCTTCGTGGCCGCCTCTACCATCTGAGCGAACTTGTTCGCGCCGAGGTCTTGCTTGAAGCCTTGGAGGGCGCCGGTCGCCAAGGTCGCGCCGGGACCGCCTCGGGCCGCTGCCGCTTCCAGATCGCTCAGGATGCCGCTGTAGATTGCCTTGAGCTCAGGGGCCTTGCCCAGCGACCGCCCGAGATCCAGCCGCAACTGCATGAGCCGCTGGAGATCTACGCTACCGTTCGATGTCATCTCCGCGAGGTCATCGGCGTAGGCCTTGACCAGTTGCAGGCCTGGGTTCTTGGGATTGGGGCCAATGGACTGGCCGAGGTCGGCGAGG
>DATFGN010000239.1:0-10126 GCA_035249405.1 Gemmatimonadales bacterium | reverse complement strand
ACCCGAGCCCGCGGGAGGCGTGTAGGTTCCCCGCACGGGGAGGGCAGGGGACGCCGCCTGCGTCGTGTCGGCGAGACTCAGGATGTAGGCCACCATTGCGGCGGCTTGCTCATCGGTGAGCGCGGGATGCGCCGGCATCGCGACGCCACCCCACACGCCGGATCCGCCGGTGCGGATCTTGTTGCGGAGACGCGCGCTCGCCGTCGTGTCGCTCTGGTACTTGCGCGCGACATCGCTGTAGGCGGGGCCGACCGATTTGCTACCCACCTGATGACACGACAGGCAGTCACCGGCGGCGATCAGTTGCTGCCCCTGATGGACGGGACTCCCCGCCGGTCCGTCCTTGTAATACTGCGCGCTCACCGCGACCCGCTGGGCGGGGATCCTGCCGCTGCGCAACGTTCCGTCCTCTCGATCGGTCACGCGTACCGCGTAGCCCACCGGCACAGTGGGGAAGAAGAACGTCGCGTTGCCGCCGACGAGATCGATGCCCACCGTGGGCGGCTGATTGCCCGCGACGATCTCGATCGGGGCCGCGCTGGTTGACGCGCCCCGGGCGTCGGTCACGGTCAGCGTGGCCGTGACCGGTCCCGCGCGCCGCAGTGTGAGGCTCCAGTTCGGCGCCGTCGACCGCGCCACGACCGCACCGCGCCGCGTGATCGTCCAGTCGTAGCGGAGCGAGTCCTCGTCGAGATCCTCCGTGCCCGCCGAGGACAGCGCGAGCCGGAGCGGGAGCGCGCCTTTGAGTTGATCGGCCGCAGCGGCGACGATCGGCGCGCGATTGCCGGCGTTGTACTCGATGCGGACCAGCCGGGCATCCTCGTTGCCCTGAAACCACCGCGTGCCGTACTCGAGGAGATACAGGTCTCCACTGGGCGCGAACTCCATCTCGATCGGCGCGCTGAACTCGGCGTTCGGCATGAACTGCTCGATGGACACGAGATCGCCACTCGAGTCCATGGTGACCGCCATGATCCAGTGCCGCATGAACTCGTAGATGAACAGCTTGCCGTCGTAGTACGCCGGAAAGGCGCGCGGCGCGTTGCGGAAGTCGTCGCTATGGAAGACGGGACCGGCTTCCGCGGTCCGTCCACCGGTGCCCACGATCGGGAAATCGGGCGTGGGCGCATACGGATACCAGATGTAGGCGCCGCGCGCCGGCGGCAGCATGTTGAGCCCCGTGTTGTTCGGAGACGTATTGACCGGGAGCGCCGCGTCGAAGAGCGGGCCGGTCTCCGTGGTGCTGGAATCCAGGAAGCGCGTCTTGTTGTAGGCCTGGTTGTTCCCGATGAAGTAGGGCCACCCGTAGTTCCCCGGGCCCCGGGCCTGATTGATCTCATCGTATCCGCGCGGCCCCTGACCGGCAGAGTCGTTGCCCGCGTCGGGACCGACCTCGCCCCAATAGAGGAAGCCCGTGTGCTGGTCGATCGAAATCCGATACGGGTTGCGATGGCCCATGGTGTAGATCTCGGGCCGCGTCCCCCCCGTGCCCTTCGCGAACAGATTGCCGTCCGGGATCGTGTACGTGCCGTTGGGCTCCGGGTGGATGCGGATGATCTTGCCGCGCAGATCATTGGTGTTCGCCGAGGATTTCTGCGCGTCCCAAGGATCCCGACCGGCGCGTTCGTCGATCGGGGCGTAGTTGACCTTGAACGGATTCGTGTTGTCGCCGGTGGACAGGTAGAGATTGCCGTGCGCGTCGAACGCGATCGACCCGCCGGTGTGGCAGCACGATCGGCGTTGAACCGGGATCTCGAGCAGCACGGTCTGCGAGGCGAGGTCGAGCGAGTCGCCGATCATCGTGAACCGCGCGAGGACGTTCTTCGCGTCCGGTCCCGCCGGCGAATAGTACAGGTAGATCCAGCCGTTGGTGGCGAAGTGGGGATCGGCGGCGAGTCCCAGCAGGCCGTCCTCCGCCTGGCTCGAGTCGGCGTATTTGGTGCTCACCGGAATCGTCGCGATCCGTCGCACGCGGGGCGGGGCCGCGGACGGCTGGTACAGGTTCACATAGCCGTGGCGCTCGATGAACAGCACGCGCTCGTCCGGCAGCACGGCGAGCTCGATCGGCTCATCGAGGTTGTCGGCGAGCACGACGCGCGTGAAGCGGTTCTCCTCGGGTCGCGCGCTGCGGAAGTCGACGTCTTTGTTGCCGATCGCATAGCGCAGTCCGGCGAGCAGGTGTTGCAGGAAGAGCGGCTCCGTGTAGGTGGCTTCGGTGTGTCCCATGTTGGTGTACCACGCGCGTCCGCCATCGAACCCGTGGTACCAGCTCATGGGGTGGTGCGCGCCGTTCGTGCCTCCGGCGTAGCTGGCTTCATCGATCTCGACGAGCACATGGATGGTCGGATCGATCGACTTGAAGTTGTAGAATTCGTCCTCGCGCTCGAACTGCGCGGGGAGCCCGCGCGTCAACACGTGCGTCGAGTCGATCACGCGATACGAGCCCGTGCGCACGTTGGGATTGTTGGGGTGGCCGTTGAAGTACGCGCCGGCCAGTCGGCCGTACCACGGCCAGTCGTATTCGGTGTCTGTCGCGGAATGCACGCCGACGTATCCGGCGCCCGCCTGGATGTAGCGCTCGAAGACATCCTGTTGCCCGGGATTCAGGACGTCACCGGTTGTGTTCAGGAAGACGACGGCGCGGTAGCGGGCCAGGTTTTTCTGAGTAAAGGCGCCGGCGTCCTCCGTCGGGTCGACCGCGAATCCATTCTCCTGGCCGAGCTTCTGGATGGCCGCGATGCCGTTGGGGATGGAGCTGTGACGGTAGCCGGCGGTCTTGGAGAACACGAGCACGCGCGGTTGCTGTTGCGCGTGTGTCGGGGTCGAGACGGCGCCGAGGAGCGCGAGGAGAACGAGGAGTCGGTGCATGAAAACAATGCTACGACGACCCTGCGTGATCGCAAGGCGAAGCATCAGACCGTTCCCCCTCTCCCGAAGGGAGAGGGGGACAGGGGGTGAGGACTAACGTCCCTTAGGTTCCCGCGCCGGCCTTTTGCTGTGCGTCCCTTCGAACCAGCGCGAAGCCGAGGGCGTTGAAGTTGTAGTCGGCGACTGCGCGGAACAGTTTCCGAGCCTCAGCGGCATCGCCCGCGCCCTCCGTCGCGACCGCGAGCTGATACTTCACGTACGGGTCGAACGGATTGCCCTGACGGAAGTGTTCGGCGGCCTGGCTGTACTGCTGCTGATACAGCGCGATGAATCCCATGAGCTGGTGCATCGGCTCGAGCTTGCGCGGGTTCGCGTCGGGTGCCAAGAGCGCGTTGATACGATCGGCGTGCTCCCGGGCGGCCGCGTAGTCGCCGCTCTTCGCCGCCAACCACCCTTGTAAGTACGCGATCTGCGCCTCCTGGCCGCGCCGGAATGCCGCGTTGCCGGCCTGGTCGGCCTGCTGCATCAGCAACGGCTCGAGCTGCTTCAAGGCCTGTTCCGCTGCGGCCCGAAGCCCCGAGTGGATCGCGATGACGACGACATTCGTGAGCGCGTTCACCTTGGAGGCGGTGGGATCGGTGACGCCCATGCCGTCCACGGCGCCGACCAGTCGATTCAGCTCGTCGATCGCTGTCGCAGGGTCGCCGGCATAGATGCTGACGTAAGCGTGGAAGGGTGCGAAGCCACCCCGCTGAGCCGGCGGTGCCACGGCTTCGGCGGAATCGTAGTTCGCCCGCGCCGCGGCGTAGCTGCCCAGGAACGTGTTCGCGTGCCCGAGCTTCACCAGCAGGATCCCATTGCGCGGGTCGAGCGCGAGGCCGCGGCTGTACTCGTCCCGCGCCTTTTCGAGATTGCGCTGCGCGCGGTACGCGTCACCCACGAACATGTGCGCGTTGGGCTCGTTCGGCGCGAGCGCCACGCCCGCCTGCATCTGCTCGAGCGCTTTGGCGAAGTCGCGCGGCTCCCCGAAGATGTAATTGTTGCCCAGCGTCGCGTGGGCCACGTAGAACCGGGGCGCCAGCTCCAGCGCCTTGGTCAGCGAGGCCCGGGCTTCGGTGTTCTTGTTCAACCCCGCCTGCGCCCCGGCGAGCGCCAGCCAGGCGCGCGGGCTGGCGGGATACTTCGCGACGAACTGCTGGGCGAGGGCCAGTTGGCCGGCGATGTCGTTGTCGAAGCCCTTGCGCGCCATCTGGATCTGGATCTGCTCGGCGTCGGAGGCGCCGGCCGCGTGCTGTTCGGCGCGGGCGAGGTTCGTCTTGAACTCGGTGATTGAGTTCGCCGTGTTGGCGACGTTGAGATAGCCGAACGCGAAGTTCGGATCGGCCGCGACCGCCGCCTGGAAGTGAGCGTTCGCGTCGATGAAACGGCCGAGATCCTGCTCGCGCACGCCCATGAGGAAGTGGGTTCGCGCGGCGGCGGAGGACGTGGTGATGGGATGGTTGATGACGGCACTGGTGATGGGATCGAGGGCGGCACGCCCGTCCTGCGCTGCGGCGGCGGACCACCCAGCGGACGCGAGTGCGACCACCAGGGCCGCGAAGGCCGTACGCGTAAACGCGTGGTGAGACGTCATAGTCGTCTCCGATGTGGGGTTACGGTCGAACCTCACTCGTGCGCGGAGACACCACTAGGGGAGAGAACGGCTCCTGACACCTTCCTCACACCTTCGGCTAGTCCTCCAGTCCCACCTCGAGTCGTTCGAACCGAGGATGTGCAAAAATCGGGGCCCGTAGTTCTCCGGTTCCCGGGAAGCCGATGTCGGCGAGCCGGCCGGCGATCGCCGCGACGATACGGTTCATCCTTCGCACTTCGGTGATCAATCGCTGCTCGTCGCGCGTTTCCCAGAAGCAGGTTTCGTCCCGGACGATAACGCCAACACCCAGTTTGATGGCGTAGTCCAGCAGGCTCACCAGACCGGTATGGCAGGCAACCAGGTGTTCCTCGCTGATGACCGACGCGTATTGGGTCTTACAGCACGTGTGCCAGAACCACTCCGCGCGCGCGCCGCTCCGATCCGCCCGTTTCATGAGTGCAAACGCGGCGGTCTCACATCCCCGCCCAGGCCAGACCGTGAATCCTCGCACGGAGTCGAGGTCGGAGACCAGATCCAGATCCTCCTCCGCCGCGACTTTGTCGATCACCGAGGCCAGAAACCGCAAGCCGCCTGCGCGGGAATCACGAGGCCCTGGTTCTGGCCGGTGGAATTCCGTCACGCGCTCGAAGGGCAACTCGTGAGCGAACGCGTGAGCGCGCTCCAACAGGGCGGTCACTTCCCCCGGCGTCGCGTAACCGGGCAGGCGTAGCTCGTAATTGAGGTGCAGACCCATCGAGAGCGATCAGGTCAAAGGCAGAATGTCGGTGAGCGGAACGATCAGCGGCTGCTCCGCTCCCACGGGGTGCCACACCAGCCGATCGAGCGCCCGAACCGGACCGGTCGCGTGCGGCGTCCAGATCTCGGCGGCACGAGCCTCGATATCCACGATCCAGTACAGCGCAACGTCATGCTCCTGATAGGCCCGACGCTTGGTGAAACGATCGCCGCGACGGGTGGACGGAGAGAGCACTTCCACAGTCAGGAGCAACGTTCTCATCCGCGTCCAGTCGAGCGTCCGTGCCTCTTCCCGGTCGACAACGAAAAGATCTGGCTGAACCAGCACGTCAGAGTCCCAGGAGATATCGGCCGGCGACATGAACACCATGCCCACCGGGTAGCGCCGAAGATATGACTCCAGCAGGAAGAACAGTTTTCCGATCACATACTGATGATCCGCGCGGGGAGCCGGGGTCACGAACAGCTCGCCGTGGACCGTTTCGTAGCGGTTGCCGTCTTCGGGCAGCGCCCGGACCATTGCGGCTGTGTAGAACGTCGGTGCGGCCATACCCATATGATCGGCTCGGCGGGTTGAGGGGCGCAAGTTGCCACCATCGAATCTTGGGCCGACGACGTCCTGAACCCGGTATCAGAGAAATCCGAGGAGGGGCAAAAGAGTGCGGCAGGCGTCATCCTGAACTTCCGAGCCTAGGGAAGGAACCTCCCTGACCGCGCACCCCCAACCTTTTGCCGGCTTGCGCTATCCGAGGCAGGAAAGCCCACTCAACGGGAGGACACTGCGTATGACGATCAGTCGGCGCGATCTACTCTACGCAAGCGGGTTGTTCTTGCTTGGGGACACGCGCGGTTCCAGGCTCGGCGCCCCCCCTCCTCGAACGCAGCCCCAGACTCCCACTGGTCTGCAAGCGCTTCTCGAAGCACTCAAGCGAAACAGGCTTCCCCTGACCATGAGCGACGGTCCTAAGGGGCCCGGTTGGGATTGGCTCGTCTCGCAAGCGCAGGATGCTCGCTTCACCCTGATCGGCGAAGAGCACGGCGTCCGTGAAACCGCCCAGCTCGCAGCCGCCCTCTTCACGGCGCTGCGCGGATCCGGCTACAGTCGCATGGCCATCGAGCTCTCACCGATCATCGCGCAGGACATCGAGGCGGCGGCGCGGCGCCAGGGGCTGCAGGGGATTGTGGATTTCTTTGCCGCCCCGGACACCTGGAGCCCCATGTATCTGCGTGAGGAAGCGGAATTCCTCGCGGCGGTCATCACTGCCGCGCCCAGGAATGAGCGAGTGCTCTGGGGTTTCGACCGTGAGATTTTCAGCGATCGCTATCTGATCTCGAGGCTCGAGCCCAGGGTGCCCCGGAGCGCGCGGGAGTCGTTGGCGCGACTGAAAGCAGCGTCCACCAACGCGTGGGCGCAGCAAACGCCCTTCGTATTTTCGCAAGGTCCGGCCGTGGTGTCGGCCGTGCGCGCCGCCTGGGCTAACCCGGATCGTGAGAGCGACACGATCCTGCGCACGCTCGAGCAGTCCATGGCCATCAACACGGCGCCCAACGCGTGGGCTTCTTCGGACGCCCGCGCCCATTGGATGCGCAGCAATCTGGCTATGCTACTGAGAGAAGATCGCGGGCGCCGATCGCCGCCCAAGGTCATGCTGAAGTTCGGCTACAACCACATGATCCGCGGCGCCAACTATGTCAACATTTTCGATGTCGGCTCCATGACCGATGAAGTGGCGGGCCTCAGCGGGGGGCGCGCTTTCCATATCCTCGTCCTCCCGGGTGCCGGGTCTCGTCAAGCGGTGCTCGGCCCAGGGCGGAGCTTCGTCTCCGTCTCGAGCGATGAGTTCGACGAATTCCAAAGCGGCGACAGACGCCTCACGCGCGTACTGGCCAACGCCGCTGCCACCGGTCATGAAGTGATTGACCTGCGCGCCCTGCGGCCATTGGCCATGCGTGGTCTCGAGGGCTGGAACTCCGACGTAATCCGGACGATCCATGGCTATGACGCGGCCGTAATTTGGAGGGGAGCACACGCCGCTTCCTCCTGAGGTCTTGATGCCCATACCCGCTGTTCCGACACGGCTGGCCCTGCTGCTGGTGCTCGGCGCCTGCACGCGCTCCGAGACCTACGGATTCGTGGCCGTCCTCGGCAACGATACGACGTCGGTGGAGCGCGTCACCCGGCGCGGCCATCGGATCACGGGCGACGCGATCGGCCGCTCCCCGACAGTGACCCGTCGGCACTGGGAAGCCAAGCTGGATCCCAACGGGGTCATCACGCACTGGTCGATGGACACCGACATCCCGAACGGGCCACCCGATGGGCGGCATCTCCACCATACCGCCACGTTCATCGACACGGTCCTGGTGTTCACGCGCGGCCCGACGCCGGGCACGCGGCCGTTCGCGTACCGGAAGCGCTACGCCGAGACCGTCCCGTGGAACGCATACGTGTACGCGACCTGGGAGCTGCTGCTCGACGCGGCGCGCCGGCAGCCCGATACCACGCGCGCCCGCATCGGCCAGTATTTCTTCGAAGGCTGGGACGAAGGCCACGTGGGGTACGCGGAAATCGCGCGCAACCCTGACGGCTCCTACGCGATCAGCAGCACCGGGCTGGCCGGCACGGGCACGGCGCAGCTGGACACGAACGGCCGACTGGTCTCCTACTCGGGGCAGGGAACGACGTACAAGCAGGAAGTCCGGCGCATCACCGACGTCCCGGATATCGACGCCGTGGCGGCGCGCTTCGCGGCCGATGAGCAACGCACGGGCGTGGCCACGTCGCTCAGCCCGCGCGACACCGTCCGCGCCACGGTAGGGGCCGCCCGTGTGACCGTCGACTACAGTCGCCCGGCGCGGCGCGGGAGAACGCTGGTCGGCGACTTGATCCCCTACGACCGGGTCTGGCGCACCGGCGCCAACGCGGCGACGCAGCTGACCACCTCGGCGCCGATCGAGCTCGCCGGCGTCCCGCTGCGGCCGGGGACGTACACGCTGTGGACGCTCCCGACTCAGGGGCACGTCTCGCTCATCATCAACGGCCAGTCCGGCCAGTGGGGCACGGAGTACCGCGCCGCCCAGGACGTCGCGCGCCGGCCCATGACAGTGGATTCCCTGACGGAAAACACCGAACAGTTCACCATTCGCATCGAACCGGCGGGCCGGCTCGTCATGGAGTGGGGGACCTTCCAATGGAGCGTCCCCATCCGTAGTCGCTAGTCCTCACCCCCTGTCCCCCTCTCCGTTCCGGAGAGGGGGCACGAAAGTCGAGATTAGTCTCCCCTCTCCCGAAGGGAGAGGGGATGAAAGGGGAGAGGACAGGAGCGTCCCCATCCGGCGTTGAGACTTTAGAGGATGGAGTCGAGCGGGCAGGAGAAGCCTGGGATGACGCTGCCTCCTTCGAGCGCGTCGCGTTCGCCGATCACAAGCTCCGTCCCATCCTCGTGGTAGATCCTGGCGCTGCGCCGCATGGGGTCGATCACCCAGACCAGTCGGGTGCCAGCCGAGAGATAGTCGGCGACCTTGGCGAGCGTCTCCCCGGGACGATCGCCGGGCGAGAGGATCTCGACGGCGAGGTCGGGCGCGAAGGCGGCGAACGCCACCGGTACCGGATCTGGGAGGCGCTCGCGCCGCACGAACGCCACGTCCGCCCCGCGGACCGTATCGGGATCGCTCGCGAGGTGGAAGCCGGCGTCGCCGGCCACGACGAGCCCCAGGTTGTGGGACCGGACATGATCATTGAGCAGCGACGCCAATCGAACCACGATCGCGCCGTGGCTGAACCCGGGGGGTTCGCGCACCACCAGGACGCCACGCACCAGCTCCGCTCGCTCGGGGATTTCCGGACGCAGCAACTCAGCCGCGGTCATGAGCGCAGGCATAGCAGGAACGTAAGCCGGCTCGGCGGGCATGAGCAAGGAATGTGCAGGTTGGGCTCAACGAAGGATCAACGTAGACTGGGAGCATGGCGCGAGACCGGAAGACCGCATTCTCGATGGCCGCCGCAGCAGTCGCCCGCCGTGATCGCGTCATGGCCGGTCTCATGAAACGGACCGGTCCTTTCCATCTGCCACAAACGGGCCGCAGCCACTTTTTCGCCCTCGCCGAGAGCATTCATTACCAGCAGCTCGCTGGTGCCGCGGCGGCCGCGATCCACGGACGGTTCATCGCGCTGTTCGATGGGAAGCCGGTTCCGGAGGCGGTCCTGGCGATACACCCGCGACGGCTGCGCACCGTGGGGCTGTCGCGGAGCAAGGTCGCCTCGCTCCGCGATCTGGCCGCAAAGGTGACCGATGGGACGGTGCCGCTATGGGGCATCGGCCGGCGCTCAGACGAGGACATCATCACGCGCCTCTCCGCGGTGCGGGGCATCGGCCGCTGGACAGCAGAGATGTTCCTGATCTTTCAGCTGCGTCGGTTGGACGTATGGCCGGTCGGCGATTACGGTGTTCGGCTTGGCTACTCGCTTGCGTACGGTCTCCGCAAGATCCCGAGTCCCAAGCGGCTGGAGGCTCTGGGCGAACGGTTTCGGCCGTATCGGACGGTGGCCGCCTGGTACTGCTGGCGCGCGGTCCATGAGCACCGGCAGCAGGACGGATGACCGAGCTGGCGTTCCTCGACGTCCGCACGCGCGCCCAATGGCGCGCGTGGCTCGCCAAGCACCACACAACGAGTCGCGGCGTGTGGTTCGTCTTTCACAAGGTCCACACGGGTGTGAAATCGGTGCCGTACGAGGACTTTATTCGCGAAGCGCTCTGCTTCGGCTGGATCGACAGCCTGTTGAAGCGAATCGACGCGGATCGCTTTGCGCTCAAGGTGACGCCGCGCAAACCGGCCAGCAAATGGTCGGACATCAATCGCGGACGCTGG
>DATFGN010000238.1:0-3923 GCA_035249405.1 Gemmatimonadales bacterium | reverse complement strand
GACCGAGACGACGAAAGTCGAGCGGCACGACGCCGAGTCCCACGCGCAGGGCTTGCCGGGCCAGTAACGACTCGGCGCGGCATCCCACCAGCACGCGGTGTCCGCGTCGCGTCAGGTACTCGCTCAGATTGAGGATGGATTGTGTCGACCCCGCCCCGTCGCCTTGATACGTGAGCTGGAGAACCGTCAGACGGGGCTCGCGCATGCGACGAAGCTAGTTATACTCTGGCCCCGATGCACATCGCCGTAGTGTCGCATCACCGCCTTCCGGTGAAGGGCTACGGTGGGACCGAGCGGATCGTGGTGGCGCTCGTGCGCGGGCTCGCGGAGCTGGGGCATCGCGTCACACTCATCGCGCAACCGGGGACGAAGATCTCCGACGCGACGGTGCAGGAGGTGCCGACCAAGCAGCTGCGCGACCCGGCGCTCGATCTCGGACCGCTCCTGCCCAAAGATGCCGACATCGCGCACGCCCACTTCCCGGTGCGCCGCATCCCGTCCGGTCCGCCCTTCCTGCAGACCATCTACGGCAACTTGAAAACCGGCGAGACCGTGCCGCCGCGCACCGTCTTCCTCTCCAGAAATCACGCTACGCGTCACGGCGCCGCGGCGTTCGTCTACGCGGGTCTCGATCCCGAAGAATTTCTGTTTCAGGCGACGAAGCACGACTACGACTTTTTCATCGGCCGTTTGCACAGCGCGAAGGGGTATCAGTGGGCCATCGAGGGCGCCAAGCGCACCAACCGGCGCCTCATGCTGGCAGGCGGCTGGCGGCCCAGCTTTTCCACTCGCATCCGGTTTGTTGGCGAGGTCGACGGGAAGAAAAAAGCGGAGCTCCTGGCCGGCGCGCGCTGTCTCTGGATGCCGGCGTTATGGGACGAGCCCTTCGGACTGACGACCATCGAGGCGCTATTCTCGGGGACGCCGGTCCTGGCGACCAAACGCGGCGCGCTGCCGGAGGTGCTCACCCCCGAAGTCGGCTCGCTGTGCGACACGCTGGACGAAATGGTGGAAGCCTCGCGCACCATTGCTTCGCGCAAACCGGAGGCGTGTCGCGCCCATGCAGAGCGATACTTTACGCACCGCGTGATGGCCGAAGGTTATCTCCGGATGTACCAGCAGCTGTGCGCAACGGGAGAGTTACCGGCGGGCCAGCCCTCACCCTGGTTGACCTAGACGATCTGGTAGTTCCGAAACTCGAACACCCTGGCCCCCGTCAGCCGCTCGATCCAATCCGACACATAGAGGCGCAGATGCTCCGGGCGTAGCCGGCGCGGCCCGATGCGCTGTTCGGCCGCGATCATGCGCTGCTGGATCCACTCCCGGGCTGCGCGCGGATGCGCACCGGTGAATCGTTTCAGGAGCGGCAGCCATTCGAGGTAGCCGCGCTCCTGGTCGCGGGCGGATTGCTCGCGGCTCCAGGGGTAGATCGTCTTCGAGATCTCGTGCTTTTCCTTGATGGCGTGGGGCGGGCGGGCCCACCCGTAGTGAAACATCACGGCCTCCGTGGGCCGGGCCCGAATCCGTCGCTGCTCCGGGCCCACCCGAAACCCTTGAGCGCCCTGATAGGGACGGATGTCCTTGCCGAGCCGGATGCAGCGCACTTCGCGCCGATACCAGCGTCGATTCGTCGCCACCCGGTCGAAGCCGCCGTAGAAATGCAGATAGCGCACCAACAATCCTTCCACACGCTCATCGGCATCCCACTCCGCGGTCTTTTCCTTGAGCGCCCGCGCGCCATCCTCGTGTAACACTTCGTCGGCCTGGATGTAGATCCCCCACGTCCCGCGACACGCCTGCATCGCCTGCTCGGTTTCGTGGGAGATCATGAAGTTCTGCTTCGAAAAGTCCCACACGCGGTCGAGGATCCGCACCCGCGGATCGCCGATTGAGGCGACGAGATCGCGCGTGTCGTCCTCCGACGCGCCCACGTTCACCACCACCTCGTCGCACACCTCCAGGATCGAGCGAATGGCGGGCACGATCGGGAAGTCGAGCTTGATGGCGTTGCGGACGAGCGTGAAGCCCGACAGCATCAGGCCGGCGTTCCGAATTGCAGGTGGTAGAGCCGGCGGTACATCCCGTCGCGCCCCAACAGCGATTCGTGTGTCCCGCGCTCGACGATGCGCCCTTCGGCCAACACCAGGATCTGATCGGCGTGCTGCACCGTGGTGAGCCGGTGGGCGATCACGAACACCGTCCGATGCTGCATCAGGCGGTCGATCGCCTCCTGCACCAGTCGCTCCGACTCGGTGTCGAGCGCGCTCGTGGCCTCGTCCAGCAGCAGGATCGGTGGGTCGCGCAGCAGCGCGCGGGCGATCGCGATGCGCTGGCGCTGCCCGCCGGACAGGCGCGTTCCGCGCTCGCCGAGCACCGTCTGGTAGCCCGCGGGAAATCGCTCGAGAAACTCAGCGGCATTGGCGGCCTGGGCAGCGGCTCGGACCTGCTCGAGCGAGACGTCGGTCTTGCCGTAGGCGATGTTCGCAAACGCGGTGTCGTTCAGCAGGACGGTCTCCTGTGAGACAATCCCCATCAGCGACCGCACCGACGTACGCGTGAAGCGCGTAATCGGTACGTCATCGAAGCAGATCGTGCCGCTGGTCGGCTCGTAGAAGCGCGGCAGCAGGTCGACCAGTGTCGTCTTCCCCGCTCCGGACGGCCCCACGATCGCGACGACCTCACCGCGGCGCACTTCCAGGTCGATGTCGCGCAGCACGGCCTCATCGTGACCGTAGGCGAACGACACGCCCCGGTATTCGATCCGGTCGGCGAAGCGCGCCGTCGTCTCTCCTGGCCGGGCGGCGTCTTCGGAGGGGAGGTCCAGGACCTCGTACACCCGATCCGCCGCGGCGCTCGCGCCCGCCATCACGGCGGGAAAGTTCGAGATCGATTTGATCGGCGAATTGAGGCGCAGCGCCACGATCAAGAAGGTGATCAGCTCTTCCGGCCCGAGCCCCTGCGTGGCGGACAACGCCAGCAGCGTGCCGTACCAGAGAATCGCGACGATCATCACTCCGGCGAATACCTCGCTCACCGGGCTCGTCAGGCTGGAGAAGCGCTGCGCGCGCAGCACCCGCTTCCGGTACCGGTTGGCGAAGGCGACGAACCGGCTTTGCTCGAACTGTCCCGCCACGTAGGCGCGGATCAGCTTCACCGAGCTGACCATCTCCCCCACGTGGGCGGTCAGCTCGCCGCGCTCGGCGGCGACTTCCTTGGCGCGGCGCCGCAGTCGCTTCACGAGCGGCCGGATCACGAACAACAGCACCGGCGCGAATACCAATGCGACGAGCGTGAGTCGCGGCGACAACCCGAACATGATCGCCAGGTAGACGAGCATCATCAGGCAGTTCTGCAGCAGGGACCACAGCGCCGCGCTGATCGCCATCTTGACCTGATCGGTGTCGGTCACGAGCCGGGCGACCGTCTGACCGCCCCGGGTTCGCTGGAAATAGCCGAGCGGCAGGGTTTGCAGATGGGCGAACAACCGCACGCGCAGGTCGCGGACCACACCCTCCTGAATCACGACGGACCAATACGCCGCCACGTACTCGCAGACGTTCTTCAGCACCAGCGTCACCAGCAACACCACGACGACATTGCGCAGAGCGACTTCGGGCGCCCCCACGGCCAGGAACGGTCCGGCGATCTTCGCCAGCAGGGACTGGATGGCGGAGCCGCCGGCGATGGCGATCGCGGGCTGGTGAAACAGCGTGCGGAGGAACGGGATCAGCAGGACGAACGTGAAGCCGTCCATAACGGATGCCACCATCGTGGCGAACACCGTGGCGGCAATCAGCCACTTGTACGGACGAACCAGCTGGAGCAGCCGGGAGGTGGCGCTGCGACCCACTTAGCGCCCTCCGCGAGCCGCGCGGCGAGGCGTGAGCAGGGCGACCGGCAGGATCATTTCCTCCGGCGTCACC
>DATFGN010000237.1:0-3595 GCA_035249405.1 Gemmatimonadales bacterium | reverse complement strand
CTGCCGGGGCGCCGGCGGGGTGGTGTTCCCGTTCTCAGCTGGAAGATCGCGTGACCGAAGCCGACATCATCGCGAATCTGGTCGCATGTGCGACGTACTTCGATCCGCGTTTCCTTCGCTACATCCAGATCGACGACGGGTATCAGCGGTCCGCGGGCGACTGGGAAACGAACGACAAATTCCCCCACGGTCATCGCTGGCTCACCGACCAGATCCACGCCCGCGGCCTGAAAGCGGGTCTGTGGATCGCCCCGTTCGCCGTTGCAGAGCGCTCCGGCGTTCCGGCCGCGCATCCGGAATGGCTGGTCCGCCAGAATGGCGCTCCGGTGTCGTTCGGCACCCCCGCACACTGGGGCGGCGCCGTGTTCGCCCTGGATCCGGCGCACGGGGAGGTCCAGGCCTGGCTGCGCGATCTCGCGCAGCGCGTGGTGCAGGAATGGGGCTACGACTATCTCACGATCGATCTGCTCTTCTACGCCACGGCGGGCGATGAGCACGCCGGTGGTGCGACGCACGCCGATGCCTACCGGGCTGGGTTGGCTGCCATCAGACAGGGAGTGGGACCGGACGCGTTCCTGATCGGCGGCGGCGCGCCGCTGCAACACGCCGTCGGCGCCGTGAACGGCATGCGCATCGGTCGCGACGTCGCGGCGACCTGGGACGGCATTCAGGTGCCGGCGCGCGCCACCGGGCTGCGCAGTTTCTATCAGCGCGGCGTTTGGTTCAACGATCCCGATTGCCTGGTCGTGCGGCCGCCGCTGTCCCTCGACGAGGCGCGCGTGTGGACGGCGATCGTCGCTCTCTCGGGCGGGATGACCATCCTGTCCGACGATCTGCCGCGACTGCCCGCGGACCGCGTGGCGCTGCTGCAGCGGGCCCTCCCGGTAGCGCCGGTGCGCACCCGAGCGGGCGCCGCCGAACGGCTGCGACCCGAGATCGCTCCGGCGATCCACGCGGCCGAAGTCGATCCGGTGCCGCTGCGCAACGTATGGCGGTTTCACACCGGGGACGACGCGAGCTGGGCGCACCCCAACTTCGACGACTCGGCATGGGAGCGCATCGCCGTGCCAGGCCCCTGGGAGCAGTCGGGACACCAGGCGCACGACGGATTCGCCTGGTACCGGACGCACTTCACCCTGCCGTTCCCGTCTCCCGAGCGCACCAGGGGCGGCACATTTCCCGCCGCGCTCGATCTAGGTCGGGTCGACGACGTCGACGAAACCTTCGTGAACGGCATCAAGGTCGGGCAAACCGGATCGTTTCCTCCCGACTACCGCACGCAACGGCAGGCGTTTCGTCGCTACCCCATTCCCGAGGGTGTGCTGCGCTGGGGCGGTGCGAACACGCTGGCGATCCGCGTCTACGATGGCGGTGGCGACGGCGGATATTGGAGTGCGCGCCGCGACCAGCCGCCAGACGTGTGGATCGCCGCAGCCGAGCCGGGGTGGTGGACGATCGCCCTCGTCAACTGGCGCGACGAGTCAACGACGGTCGCGGTGCCGACGAGCCGCATCGGCATCTCGGCTCCGCGGTGCGCGGTCTATGACGTATGGGAGGCCGCACCCCGACCGGACATCACCGACAGGATCACGGCTCAGCTGGCGCCGCATTCGTCGCTGGTGCTGGCCCTCCGCAGTGCCGCCCCGCAACCGCAAATCGTCGGCAGCACTCGACACGTCGTGCAGGGCGCGATCGACATTGCCGGCGAGACCTGGGACACGGCGACTCGTACCCTGCGCGCCCGGTCCAGCAATCTCGATACGCGACCCTACGCCGTGACGATAGCGGTGCCGCCGGGACTCGAGCCGGTGGAGTGCTCGGCTGACATCCCGTGCGTGCTGACGCAGCTTCCGAGTGGGCATGCAGTGATTGAGTGGACGGACGGGACGCGGGGCAAGGACCTTGAATGGGAGCTGAGGTTTCAGAGGAAGGCTTGAGAGAACCTGATCACTTCATTCCTGTCAACTGTATCCCTCTGATGAAGTACCGTTGCGCCACGAAGAACACCACGACCAGCGGAATCACCGCTGCGACCGCCGCGGCCATCTGATAGGGCCAGTTGGAGTAGTAGATGCCGTGAAACGAAGCGATGCCGAGCTCGATCGTCTGCATGCGCACCGACCGGGTCACGACGAGCGGCCAGAGGAAGTTCTTCCATTGATCGACAAAGGCGAACACCGCCAGGGTCGCGAGCGCGGGCTTCGACAGCGGCAGGACGACACGCCAGAAGATCAGCCAATCCCCCGCCCCATCGAGGCGGGCCGCGTCCTCCAGCTCGCGTGGCAACGTCATGAAGAACTGTCGCAAGAGAAAAATACCCCACACCGAAACCAGCTCGGTGGAAAAGAGACCCGCGTAGCTGTCGACCCAGCCCAGCGCATTGACGATCAGAAACCGCGGAATGATGAGTACGACGGCCGGCACCATCAGCACGCTGAGAAAGAGCAGGAAGATCCGGTCCCGGCCGGGAAAGCGGAGGCGCGCGAACGCATAGGCCGCCATGGCGCTGGTCAAGACCTGAGCCGCCACGGCCACGAGCGACACTAGGCCGGAATTGACGAAGAAGCGCCAGAACGGCAATGCGCTGAGGGCGGCCGGGAAATTGCCGAAGCGCGGATGGGTCGGCACGAGCGGCGGCGGGTAGTGAAGGACCTGGAACTCGTCCATCAGCGCCGTGCTGACCATGTATAAGAAGGGAAGAAGCATGGTTGCGCCCAGGAGTACAACCACGAGCCAGGACCACCCTTCCCCCTTCCCGCTTCCCCCTTCCCGCTTATCCATACTCGACCCGCCGACCGAGCATGCGGAACTGCACCCAGGTCGCGCCGAGCAACAGCACCAGCAATACCAGCGACAGGGCACTCGCCCCACCGAACTGGAGGAACTCCCACGCCATCTGATAGATGCGGTACACGAGCACGTCGGTTGCGTGCAGCGGGCCACCGTCGGTGAGCACGTAGATAAGGGTGAAGACCTGGAACGAGGTGATGATCCCCGTCACCAGCACGAACAGCGTCACCGGTCGGAGCAACGGCACCGTGATGTAGCGGAACCGCTGCCAGGCGGACGCTCCGTCCACCCGCGCCGCGTCTACATAGACCTGCGGAATCCCCTGCAGCCCCGCCAGGAACACCACCATCTGATAGCCGACCTGGACCCAGATCGACACGATCATCACCGCGACGAGCGCGGTCCTGGGATTGCCCAGCCAATCGATGGGCCGCACCCCGACGAACGAGAGCAGATAGTTGAGCAGGCCGAAGTCGGCGTGATACATCCATTGCCACACCAGCGCGACCGCGACAACCGACGAGACGTACGGCAGAAACATCACGGTACGCGCCCAGCGGGTCGCCCGGGAGCCGCGCTGCAGGGCCAGCGCGATCCCCAGCGCGATCGCCATCGCCACCGGCACGTGCAGCGAGTAGAGCACGGTGTTGCGCAACGAGGTCCACACCAGCGGGTCGCGCGCCACCAGCGTGAAGTTGTCCAGGCCGACGAACGGCTTCACCGGCTCGATCGGACTCCAGCGATGCACCGAGAGGTACGCGGCAAACCCGATCGGGACGAAAGCGAACACCGCGAGATGCAGCGA
>DATFGN010000236.1:0-2219 GCA_035249405.1 Gemmatimonadales bacterium | reverse complement strand
GGATCCGGTGAAACACGACGCGGAACAGAAACGGAACGACGATCCCCAGCGTCAGCGGATGCTCGATCGGGAACGGGATCTCACCGGGGTTCCTGCCCGATACCCACACGCGCCGTCCGGCGCGCGCAAGGTCCAGCCCGATCTCGGCGCCCGAATTCGCGGCGCCCACGACCAGCACGTCCCCTGGGGGGAGCTGCGCGGGGCGCCGATACTCGAGGGAATGCATCTGGAAGATCCGCGGATCCAGCTGACCCGCGAAGGCGGGAACTCGCGGTCGCTGGTACGACGCCATGGCCACCACCACGTGGTCGGCTTCGAGCCGCCTTCCGCCGGCGAGCAGAACGTACCGTTCCCCGTTTCGCGACAAACGCTCGACGCGGACCCCCGTGCGGACGGGCAGGCGAAAATGGGCCGCGTAGGATTCCAGGTAATCGGCCATCTGGTCCTTGGTGGGAAAGCTCGTGGGTGGCGCGGGAAAGCGCTTGCCGTCGAGCCCGTCGAATCGGGCCGGCGTGAACAGGCGGAGCGAGTCCCACCGGGTGCGCCAGGAATCGCCGACCCGAGCGTGCGCCTCGAGGATGACGAACGAGATCCCCAGGCGGGCCAGGTGATAGCCGACCGAGAGGCCGGCCTGGCCGGCGCCGACCACGATGACGTCGAAGCATGCAGTGTTGTCTGGGGGCATGGGTTCCTCAATGGACACTGCGATCCCACCGATGGGCGCGCAGGCGCTTCAACAGCGCAGCATCGAGCGGCGTGTCGCCGCTCACGCCCAGGTTCGCGTCGACGTGCGCGGGCTTGCGCATTCCGGGAATGATCGTGGCCACATCCGGATTCGCGAGGATGAACCGGAGCGCGAGCTCGGGCATGGTCATCGTCGTGGGGACCACGGGCCGAAGCCGCTCGGCGCGCTCGACGCTCGCGCGGAGCTTGTCCCCGGCGAAGTAGATGTTACGAAAGTCGCCGTCGGGCCATGAGGTGTCCATCTGCAACGTGCCGGTCAGCGTGCCTTCGTCGAACGGCACGCGCGCGATCACGGCGACCCCGAGCTCCCGGCAGACCGGAAACAGGGTGTCCTCCGGCGCCTGGTCGAAGATGTTGTAGACCACCTGCACCGCATCGATCAGCCCGGTGCGCAGCGCTCGCACCCCGTTCTCCGGCTGCCACCGATTGACGCTGATGCCCACGGCGCGAACGAGCTTCTCGTCCTTGAGCGACGCGATGGCGCGCTGCCAGCGCGTGTCGTCGGCCCACGCGTCGTTCCAGGTGTGGAATTGCAGAAGATCGATCGTGCTCACCCCGACGTTCTCCAGGCTCTTCTCCGCGAACGCGCGGATGTGATCCGGGGGATACGAATCCTCGAGCAGCGCATCGGCGCCCGCCGGCCACTTCATGTTCTTCGGAGGGATCTTGGTCGCGCTGTGAAGACGCGAGGACGGTCGAGCCTTCAAGAGCCGCCCGAGCAGCCGCTCGCTGTGCCCCTGCCCGTAGGCCCACGCGGTATCGAAGAAGTTGCACCCGAGATCGACCGCGCGCTCGAGGGACGCCATCGACTCCTCGTCATTGGAGCCGCTCCAGCTCCCCATGCCCCACATCCCGTAGCCGACTTCGCTGACGCTCCAGCCTGTCCTGCCGAACGGTCGACGGTGCATGATGCCTCTCTGGTCTGGGCTCCGGGGCGAACGCGACGGCGCTTCCGGAGCATAGCCTAGCGGGGCGACTCCAGAGGCCCATGGAGAGACGCCGGGCCCGGTCGAGATCGACCGATGATGGCTCCACTTGTGTTCTCGAGCGTAGCCGACTATCTATCCGTCTACACCGGTCCATCAGGATCGACGCATCCGGCTCGGGGTCCGAGCACATCGCGCTGACTTCGTGAATCCATGAGCGGACACTTTTCGAACGTCTACGATGATCGCCGGCGTGCCGGCGCCTATGCGACGCTGGAGTTCCCCGGAACGTACTACCTGGCCTTCCGCGACCTGCCCGCGATCCTGACGTCTCACGTGCGCGGGACCCGGGCGCTGGACTTCGGCTGCGGCGCCGGGCGCTCCACCCGCTTCCTGCGCGGACTGGGCTTCGACGTCGTCGGCGTGGACATCGCCGCCCACATGCTCGAGCGGGCGCGCGAACGCGATCCGCAGGGTGACTATCGCCTGGTGGCGGACGGTGATGTGGGCAGCTTCGAAGCCGCGGCGTACGATGTGGTCTTGTCCGCC
>DATFGN010000235.1:0-8410 GCA_035249405.1 Gemmatimonadales bacterium | reverse complement strand
CCAAGCTCCCGGCCTGGGTCAACGCCAGGAAATAGCCGGTGCTGTCCCGCACGCGCAGGTGACCGGCATACTCCTCCTCGAAGACGAGGACGACACCGTTCAGGGGACGGAAATCCAGATCGAGATCGGGGGTGGTTCGAGCCCGGCCGGCGGCGGCGCCGGATGGCGGATCGCCCGCCGATGGCCCTCCGGCCCGGGGATAGACTGTTTCTTCATACGCCATTGCGAAGAAGGGGGTCGGCGTATTTCCGGCGAGTCGCCCAGCCTCCCCGCGCACGTCATTGATCGGGAGGACCGCGTTGAAATGCTCCGCGCGGGCGCCGGCCACGACCAGTCCCACAACATCGCCCTGTTCGTTGACGAGGGGGCCACCGTTGGCGCTCGAGGAGACCCGAACCGACACCTGCAGCCAGCGGACACCATCCTCCGTGCGAACCGCGCTGAGCCGCGCATTGGTCACCGTTGTCCCAACACCTGGTGGAACGCCGATGGCGAACACCCGCTGTCCCACCGCCACGTTGTCAGAGTTGGCGAGCGGTGCGCTCGGCAATCCGACACCCGGGATGAGGATGAGGGCCAGATCGCGCCGCGGCTCGTAGGAGACCATTCCCACCGCATCGAAGAGCTCTCCGGTGGAGAGGCGTACCCGAACCTGTCGTGCGCCTGCCAGGACGCGCGCGCTCGTCGCGATGAGTCCCGTTTGCGTCATCAGCAGGCCGCTGCCGCTCGCCACGCAGCAGGTGCCCTCCACTTCGATGGTCACCGTGGCCGCGCTGGCCCTGGCCAATGCGGCCAGGGGGGGGTGAGCAGCTGGAGGGGCGACATTCTGAGCGAGCGCACTCGTCGCCGTGAAGAGGCTGGCGGCAATCGTCGCATACGCCCTGGATCTCATAGGTTCGCGAAAGCTGACGCCGAGCGCCACCAGCCAACATCGGGCGGGGGGATGAACAGCGACTTAACACTCCGGGGTTGGAGCGCCGCACTCGACTGCGTCGAACGAGTTAGCTATCCGCGAAGCGGCGGCTGATGGGGGGCCTGTCTATCATTCCCAGGAGGAACGACTCGACCTGACAGGAGCAAGTACGATGACTGTTCCCATGGAAGCGCGCGCATACCTCGCTGACCGACTCGACGGCGCCCGTGACCTCTATCTGCTCGCCCTCGCGGTGGGCGTACGCGGAGACGGGGCGACCCTGTTCGGCCGGATGATCCGGGAAGCCCGGATTCATTTCACGGCCGTGATCGAAGAGTGCCGCATCGCCGGCCTGGACACGAGCGCGATCGCCGGGATGCTGGGGAAGATGAACGAGGAGCTGGTGGACAGTATCCGGCCCGAGATCTGGGCACATTTGGAGCAGCTCATTGCCCGCCGGGCAAAGCGTTAGAGACTGAGAAGCGCAGAGAACGGAAAAAAAGGAGGGCGGCACCTGCCGCCCTCCACTTACTGTCGCCGTACCTTCCCGCAGGTCAGGCCTTCAACGCCTTTTCCGGGGCGACTTCAACCTTGATCAGATGTGGCTTGGCCGTTTCCGCTTTCGGCAACGTCACCGTCAGCACGCCGAGGTCGTAGGCGGCCTTGATTTTGCTGGGATCGATCGAGGTGGACAGCGTAAACGACCGCTCGAAGGCGCCATAGGACCGCTCATAGCGATGGACCTTGTCTGCCTTCTCCTCCGCCACCTGCTCCTTCATGCCTCTGATCGTCAGCAGGTTGCCTTCCACCGAGATCCGTACGTCCTCGGGCCTTACCCCGGGGATTTCCGCCACCAGGCGGATCATATCCGGCTCTTCGAAAATATCCACGAGCGGCACCCAGGAAGCCGACGCGGCATCGGGTCCGGGCCACTCAAACGTTCGGAGCGGAGCGTGAAAGCTCCCGCCCATCCGGTGCTCGAGCTGATGCAGTAAATCCACCATCGGATCCCGCTGCAGGGAGACATTGCGTGTAAACATGTTGACTCCTTCTGTGTCGCCTAACTGGTGACCTGCTATGGACTTCACTTAAACGACTAGCAGTTACGCATGAAATGAGTATACATTGATTAACTATAACTGTCAAGTATGGCATTGATGGCGTTACCACTTCGCTCATACTTAACTCAGTTGGTCAATCAAGGTGCAGGGCTGGAGGGATTCCGTGGACGTTCCGTATCGAATACGGCACCGATTGGAGCAATTGGGATTGGGGCAAGGCGATCTCGTCAGCGCCGGCCCGGTGACCGAGTTGCAATCCGCGGATCCAAGAATGACACTGTCACAGCTGCTGCAAACGCCAACCGGGACGAGGGCGCGACTGCCTGGCAGGAAAACCCGAGCTGTGGACAACGAGGGCCGGCGAGCACTGCTCACCGGCCCTCGCCGACTTCACCTCTGATCGACCGAGCTTAGTCGCTGGTCGTCTGAGGCGTCGAAGGCTTCTCCTGAAGAATGATCAGGAACTTCGAGTTCACCCAGAACTGCTCGGGCGACGTAATCCGCAGCGTGGGCGAGGTAATGTGCCCGTTGGCGTCGGGTTTCGTCTCGAGGAAGTTCGGGTCCTGCCGGGACAGAATGCGATACGTGCCACCGGCGACCGGCAAGGCGATTTCCATCACCTGGCGCCGGTCGATGGCGGTGAACTGCGACCGGTCGAGATTGCGCGCCGGCTGCAGGGTGGTTCCGGTCTTCCACAGCACCCAGAACACGCGGCTGCCGCCCTCTTCGACGACCAGCCCTTTGGCCTTCAGGTCATCCTTGGTGCCGATGATGTAATAGACCGTGTTCTCGCGCACCGACATGTTGGAGACCGTGTCGGTGAGGGCCACGTTCTGGAAGCGCAGCGTGTCGACCGTGGCCGTGAGCGTCGTGATTTGGTCCTTTTGCAGCTGAATCGTCTCCTGCAGGCTCGCCACCGTCGCTTCGAGGGTGGTGCGCAGGCTGTCGGAGATGTGAGTGAGATTGCGGATCTGTCTCGAGTTGGCGCGCAGCTTGGCATCGGCGTCATTCACCCTGGTCACGATGTAGCGAATCGTCTGGACCATGGAGTCGTGCTGCGCCGCGGCCGGTGATTCCGTGGAGATCTGCAGGTTGCGCACCTGCGCCCTGGACAGCTCGGCCGAAACGTCGGCGAGCGTGCGGGCCTGCATCGCGATCTGCTCTACCAGGCTATCGCGTTGCGCGGAAACCGTATCAAGTGAAGCCAGCCGTTGCTGCTGCTGCTTCGTCGGCCCACAGGCCGCGAGCAGGAGGAGCGCGGGCGCCAGGAATCGCAGCGTAGAAGCGTGCGACGGCATACAGGAACCTCCGTCGGTGAGGGCCGCGTTCCACGGCGGCCGTGAGTTACTCATACTGCCAGAGCGGTGATACTGAGGCAGCGGCAGGTAGTTCCACTGTGAAGCGAACCAGGTTACGGCTGGGTCCGCTTTGCCGAGGGGGCTGGGGGGTACAGGAGGGCCGCGACGTGGTCGTTCACCAAGTCGGAGAAGAGCAGGAAATGCCGCTCACAAAAGTGGGCCGTGAGCACAGTGTCCTCTTCCCGGTACAGCGTCACCACAGTGATGACCTGGTCAGGGGAGCCGGATGCAGAGGATCCCACGTGGTTCTTGCAGTGATCGCAGCTTCCCACCACCGACGCCGCACCGGTCCAGATTCGAACCACCGAACGATCCCCGTTGATGTTGGACTCCCACGGAATCGCACTTCTTGTGCCTGTTGTCAACACGGCTATCGGTAGGGATTTAGCCTGGCGTGGGGTGGCCGCGGTCTGGCAAAATGAAGTGATTCGGTGGTTTGGGCCCGGTGTTCGTAGCTGTGACGCCGCTGTTCTACTTGGAGCCCAGCTTCCGAACCGTCGTGATGGTATCGGCGTCTTGTGGACCCTTGTCCGGCCGATACTGCACGACGCGGGCGAACCGCAGTGCGAGCCCGCCCGGATAGTGCGGGCTCGCCTGCAGGCCGTTGAAGGCGACCTCGACCACGAGCTCGGGGAGAACTGTGACGACGTGGCTATCAGTCCCCGTCGCCAGTGCCTGTAGCCGTTCGGTCTGCCAGGTGAGCATGGCGTCCGTCATTCCCTTGAACGTCTTGCCGAGCATCACGAAGCCGCCCTGCTCATCGTCGCGGGCGCCCAGGTGGAGGTTCGAGAGCCAGCCACGGCGGCGCCCGTGGCCCCACTCCGCAGCCAGGACGACCAGGTCGAGTGTGTGGGCGGGCTTCACCTTGAGCCAGGCGGCGCCCCGTGCCCCGGCCTCGTAGCCTGCGTCCAACGCCTTGGCCATCAGGCCCTCATGACCGGCTGCAATGGCCTGGTCGAAAAACACCGCCGCCTCCTCTGCGTCGGCTGTGACGATGCGCGGTACCCGATGCTCGGCCGGGACGATTGCGGCCAACGCCTCGGCGCGACGGCCGTGCGGCTCGTCCAGGAGGGGCTTGCCGTCTGCATAGAGCATGTCAAAGAAGAAGCACGACAACGGGAGCTCGACCCTCTGGCGTTCGACATCCAGCCGGCGACCGAAGCGACGCATGGTCACCTGGAACGGGTGCGGCGCTCCCCCGCTCTGCAAGGCGATCGCTTCTCCGTCGAGAATCAGTTGTCGGGAGGGAAGCCGGCGCATCGCCTCGACGACCTCCGGCACCGCTGGCGTCACGTCGTTCAACAGGCGCGAGTAGACCCGGACCTCGTCGCCGGACTTATGGACCTGGATGCGGGCGCCGTCGAGCTTGTACTCGAGCGCCGCGCGACCGAGGCGTGCCAAGGCATCGGCCACGTCTTCCGCCGCCTGGGCGAGCATCGGCTGGATCGGCCGGAACAACTCGACCTGGAAGCGCGAAAGTCCCGCCGCACCATCCGCCTGTGCCGCTTTGGCCACCGTGCCGAGGTCGCCGGCGAGCATGGCGGCGCGGCGCACCTGGTCCACGGGAAGCCCCAGGGCGCGCGCCACCGCCTCGGTCATGAGGCCTTCCAGAGCGCCCTGGCGCAGCTCCCCGATCACCAAGTGGTACAGGAAGTCCTGCTCGTCTCGCGTCGCGCGCGTCAGCAACTCGCGCAGCGACCGTTCTTTCACTTGGGCGGATCCTTTGCCTGCGGTGTGCGCGATCGCGTCGAGTCGAGCGTCGACCGTGAGGAGATCGAGGGAGGGCGCAGCCGCAGCTTGCTCAGGACGGGCGGCGTGAAGGGTCGCGAACCCGACGCCGAGCTTGGACTGCCGAGCGGCGCCGGAAAGGAATGCGATCGCGATTTCGATTGCTTCTGACCCAGCGCGTTTCAGGAGGTCGGCGAGCAGCTCGATCTTGGCGCGGCGGCCGCTCGTCGCGGCGACGGCGCGTGACGTCTGGACGAGGTCGGACAGCAGCAATGGGCTAGGCGCCAAGCTCCATGAGCGCGCCTTCATGCTCGAGCAGCCACCGCTTGCGATCGAGGCCGCCGCCGAAACCCGTCAATTCACCGCGCGCCCCTATCACGCGGTGACACGGAACGACAATGGGAATCGGGTTCTGCCCGTTGGCCGCGCCGACGGCGCGCGTGGCGCGGACATCGCCCAAACGACGCGCGATGGCCCCATAGCTCGTGGTAGTGCCGTAGGGGATGGTGCGGAGGGTGTCCCAGACGCTCTGCTGGAATGGCGTGCCGCCGGGCTCGAGCGGCAGGTCGAACGTGGTTCGAGACCCCGCGAAATACTCGCTCAACTGCTGGCGGGCCAGGGCGAGCAAGGCGCTCGCCGGTCCTTTCCCTTCGTCGGCAACCCACCCCGCCCTGCCCTTCGGCTTGCGATCCCGGGTCGGGAAATAGATGCCGGTGATCGCCGTATCATTCGTGGTCAGGAGCAGGCTGCCCACGGGCGTCGGCAGTTCGGTGTACATCGTGGTCATAGCAATGGAGGAATTATAGCATGGCTCTCGGATACGGTTCGTGACCGGGCCCGCCCTCGCGACGACCTGCGAAGGGTTGGGGACAGGACAGCCGGCGCCGCCCTGTGTGGTGGTGATCTGCGGCGCCGCAGGCGACCTGGCGCGCCGCGAGCTGATCCCATCGCTGTTCGATCTGTTCCACGAAGGCCTGCTCCCCGACCCGTTTGCCGTCATCGGGTTCTCACGCACCGACTGGGACGACGCAGCCTACCGGCGTGAAATGCGCGCGGCGCTCGGCCAGACGGAGATTCCCGACGACAAGTGGGAGCGGTTCGCGGCATCCCTCCACTACGTTCGCGGCGACTTCACCGCGCCGGCCGAAGGGCCGTACGCCGAGCTGGCCAAACGGGTCGAATCCGTGCGCAGCGCGAAGCACATCCCCGATCACGTGCTGTTTCATCTCGCCACGCCGCCGGACGTGTTCGGGGAGATCGTGGGCAAGCTCGCCGCCGCGAAACTCGCCCGGAGCGACTCCGGCTGGCGGCGCATGCTGATCGAGAAACCGTTCGGGACCGACCAGGCCAGCGCCGCGGCACTCGACCGAGCGCTGCGCGCGGTCTTCCCGGAGCAGTGCATCTATCGGATCGATCACTTTCTCGGCAAAGAGACCGTCCAGAACATGTTGGTGGTACGGTTCGCCAACCCGAGCTTCGAGCCGATCTGGAACCGGTCTTACGTCGATCATGTCCAGATCACCGTGGCGGAAAAGATCGGCATCGGTACGCGCGCGACTTTCTATGAGGAAACGGGCGTAGTGCGCGACATGGTGCAGAATCACCTGCTGCAGCTCTTGTGCATGACGGCGATCGAGCCCCCGACGCGGTTCGACTCCCACTCGCTGCGCGACGAGACAGCAAAGGTCCTAGAAGCGATTCAGCCGATCGACTTTGGCGCTGCGGTGGGCGGGCAGTACGATGCGGGGCAGATCGAAGGCGAGGCGGTTGTGGCCTATCGCAAGGAGGCGAACGTCGCCGCTCGATCGGTCACGCCTACCTACGCAGCGCTCAAGCTGCAGATCGACAACTGGCGCTGGGCCGGCGTGCCGTTCTACCTGCGCACCGGGAAGCGGATGGCCCGGCAGCTCACCGAGGTCGTGATTCAGTTCAAGCCGACGCCGCACTTGATGTTTCCCGTCGCGCGCGACCAACTGCACAGCAACACGCTCACGTTCCGCCTGCAGCCCGACGAAGGGATCCTGCAGACGTTCGCGGCCAAGCAGCCGGGTCCCGAGGTGACCATCACCCCGGTGACGATGACGTTCGCGTACGCCAGTGCGTTCGCCATTGCCCGACCGCCGCGCGCTTACGCCTGGCTGCTGCACGACGCCATGAAAGGGGACCAGACGCTGTTCGCACGCTCCGACTGGGTCAGCCGGGCCTGGCAGATCGTCGATCCGCTGATCGCCAACTGGGAGCACGCGGGGGAGCGGGGGCTGCACCACTACGCCGCCGGCAGCTGGGGTCCCGCGGCGGCGGCCGAGCTGTTGCGACGCAATGGCCGTGAATGGCGCGCGATCTAGATATGGACGTCGTGGTCGTTCCGCCCGCGGAATGGGCCGAGACCGCAGCACAACGCATCGCGAAGACCCTTGAAGCAGCGCGAACGGTGGTGCTGGCGGGAGGCAATAGTCCTCGCGCGGTGTACACGCGACTCGTGACTCGCACCCTGGCCTGGGACCAGATCGACGTCTATTTCGGGGACGAGCGCGCGGTTCCGCCGGACGATCCCAGCTCGAACTACGGCATGGCGGCCGAGACGCTGCTCGATCCGGCTCGGGTGCCGTCGGAGCGACGGCATCGAATGCCGGCCGAGCGGCAGGATCGCGAGGCGGCAGCGCGTGAGTATGCCGAGCTCTTGCCGGATCGTCCGGATCTGTTACTAGTCGGGATCGGGGCGGACGGGCACATTGCATCGCTGTTCCCGGGATCGCCCGCTGTGATGGAGCAAGAGCAGCGCGTGATTCCTGTGGAGGGCCCGGGATCAGCGGGGTGGCGCCTGACGGTGACGCCGCCCGTGATCGCCGCGGCGCGCTCGCGCATCGTTCTGGCTTATGGAAATAGCAAAGCGGCCGCCGTGGAGCGGGCACTGGTGGGTTCCGGCGCCGTATCCGATTGTCCAGCGCGACTGGTCCGGGAGGCCGTCTGGATGCTGGACCGTGAGGCCGCCTCCCGGCTGGGACGAACCGCTCCGTGATCGTACTCGTGGGGGACATCGGCGCGACGCACGCACGGCTCGCTCTGGTGGACGTCGCACCGGGGAGTACCCGCGTCGTTCATCAGGGCACGAGCGACAGCAAGACCGCGCCGGCGCTCGGGACGCTGGTCCAGAGTTTCTTGACCGCCCATCCGACGCCCAAGCCGGAGCGAGCGTGCTTCGGAGTCGCGGGACCGGTCGAGTCCGGGCGCGTGAATCTCACGAACCTGGGTTGGGATCTGGAGGAGGCGACGCTCGGTCGCGAGATCGGTCTCCCGGTGCGGCTGATCAACGATTTCGTCGCCATCGGTCATGCGATTCCCCTGCTCGG
>DATFGN010000234.1:0-2587 GCA_035249405.1 Gemmatimonadales bacterium | reverse complement strand
CAAGCTGGCGGCCGCGAGCGCCTCCCGCTTGACGCGTGTGTCGGCGGGGAAGGTCGTGAATGCGAGATGTACGATGTCGAATGCCTCGGCCATCGGCAGAAGACTAACCCTGTCCTGGACCGCTGGGGACGGGTCACTAACTTCCGCCAACGAGTTTCTGATGGTGTCGTCTTCCGGAGGTGGTTCGCGCGATGTGCGGATTGGCTGGGGTCGTGCGCAAAGGAGAAGGTCCCGCCGACGCGGTCATCGCGTCGGCGTTCGACGCCCTCGGGCGCCGCGGACCAGACGCGCGTGGCCTGTGGCGCGAAGGGCCGTGTACCCTGTTGCATTGCCGCCTCCGGGTGATCGATGTGGCCCCGCGATCGGACCAGCCCATGATCCGCGACCGCGGCGAGCGCGTGGTCATGATCTACAACGGCGAGGTCTACAACTATCGGGAGTTGCGGGCCGAGTTGATCAAGGCGGGTTGGCAGTTCACGACGTCGTCCGATGCCGAGGTCTTACTCGCTGGGTATCTCACATGGGGCTCCGAGGTGTTTCGCCGGATCCGGGGGATGTGGGCCGTGGCGTTCTGGCACCCGGCAGCGCAGCGCCTGGTGTTGAGCCGCGATCCGTTGGGGAAAAAGCCCCTCGTCTATCATGCCGCTCCCGGCGCGATCGAATTTGCATCCAACATGACGGCGCTGCTGCCGCTGCTTGGAACCACCCCCGAGCTCGATGGGTTTGCCCTCGAGTGCTATCTCGCCCACCTGGTGGTGCCGTTCGAGCATGCCGTGTTCCAGGGCGTGTCGAAGGTGCCGCCCGGCGGGGTGGTGACGTGGACCCCGAGCGATGGCGTACGCGTGGATCGGTATTGGACCTTGCCGGCCCTGCCGGCGACGGTTGGACCCGCCGATGCGACGAGTGAGGTCGAGCGTCTGCTCCGCCAAGCGGTCCGCCGGCGGCTGGAGAGTGACGTGCCGCTCGGTGTGTTCCTGAGCGCAGGGTACGATTCGGGATTGGTGGCGGCGCTCGCCGCCCAGGAAAGCGGTCGCCACCTAGTGGCGGTCACCGCCGGGACGGAGGGCTCAGGCTACGACGAACGCGACGCGGCCCGACTGATCGCGGAACGTTACGGGCTAGAGTATCGGCCCCTCGAGGTCCCGGCCGTATCGGCGGCCGTCCTTCCCGCTTTGTTGAGCGAGCTCGGCGAGCCGTTTGGGGATCCGTCGCTGTTGCCTTCCTACGAAGTTGCCCGCCGAGCCCGGGACGAAATCACGGTTGCCCTGACGGGGGATGGTGGGGATGAAGCGTTCTTCGGGTATGGGACGTTCCGCGGAGTGTATCTCGCCGAGCGATATCGCCAGGTGGTGCCCGGGATCGTCCGACGCGTGCTCCACGCGTCTTCGCGCGGCGTCACCACGGACGGCTGGCGACGCCGGGCGGCCGCTTTGTTCGAATACGGTGCCGGTCCTCTGGCAGACAGTTTCCGGAATCGGATGGGCTTCACGCCGGAGCAACGTGCGCGCCTTCTGGGCAGGCGGCTCGGCGCAGCCGCGCATCCAGCCGAGCATGTGTACGCGGACCGCCTGCGGCGGTGGAGCGCGGCGGGATTCACTGATGCCGAGGCGCTGCAGCGCACGTTCTTCGAGACGTTTCTGCCGAACGACTATCTGACCAAGGTGGACACGGCGACGATGGCGGCCTCGTTGGAGGCCCGTTGTCCATTCTTGGATCTCGACGTGGTCGAATTCGTCCTCGGTCTCCCTCCCGCAGTCGGATTCCCCTCCGGTCGATTGAAGGCGCTGTTGCGGCCGCTGGTCCGCCGGCACCTGCCGGCGGCAATCCTGGGTCGGCCCAAGACCGGATTCGGAGTTCCGGTCAGTCGGTGGCTGCGTGGATCGTTGCGCGGCGCCTTCGAGGAATTCGTGTGTCGCCGCGGCTCGACCATGGCGTCGCTGATCGACCCGGCGGCGTCGCGAGACCTGCTCACCGCCCACCAACGTGGTGCCGACCACGGCACGCGTCTGTGGGCGCTGCTCGCGCTCGGTGTGTGGAGTGCGGTCGTGCTCGAGCGGCGGTGGCGAGCGGACGAACCACTTCCGGTATCGCGCTCCGCGGGCGCCGCCGCATGACGCCATCGCCGGTGCGCGTGTTGGCTCTCACCAACATGTTTCCAACGGCGTCCGATCCCGGGTATGGCGCATTTGTCGCCGACCAGATGCATTGGGTGCAGCAGTGTGGCGCCCTTGTGACCATCGACGTGATCGATGGCCGCGCCGGCAAGTGGCAATATGTCCGTGCCATCACGCGCGTGCGCCGGGCGGCGCGTTCGGGGCAGTTCGATGTCGTTCATGCCCACTACGGCTTGACGGGGTTTGTGGCCACGTTCCAGCCGCTGCCGCTGGTCGTTTCCTTCTGTGGAGACGACCTGCTCGGGACGCCGGATGGCCGTGGTGGCATGACGTTGGGGAGCAGGCTCCAGCGTGTGTTATCCCGTCGTGCTGCCCCGCGGGCTCAGGCCATCGTGTGCAAGTCGGAGGAGTTGCGGGCGGCGTTGCCGATCGAGGCGGACCGAGCCAGGGCGCATGTCGTGCCCAACGGGGTG
>DATFGN010000233.1:0-5133 GCA_035249405.1 Gemmatimonadales bacterium | reverse complement strand
CCTGCGGCATCTGGATCGGGCGCACCTGCCGCGCGCTCGTCGCCACGACCGCCCCCTGGGGGTCGACTACCATCAGCTCAACGTAGTCCGCGAAGCGCTCGCGGACCGAATTGAGATAGTCGGTCAGCCGCCGGACATTAGGGCTGCGCGTGCCGGCGCCGCGCGCGCGCTCTTCCAGGTTCTCGGTCACTTCGTAGGAGCTCGCGAACACGCGCAGCTCGTAGAGGCGCTCTTTCAGCCACAGGCCAAGCTCGCGCGCGCTTTGCGTGCTCGCGCTTTCCATCTCCTCGGTGATCTTGGCGTTGAGCGATTGGCGGATGTGGTTGTACGCGATCCAGGTCGTGAGCAGTGAGGGGATCAGCGTCGCCAGCACGGCAAAGAACAGAATCCGGTTGCGGATGCTGTCCAGGTGCAGCAGGTGGGTATGCTTCGAAACGGTTTGTTCTATAGCGCTAAGCCGCATATCGCTCCCGCGAGCCCACTCAAGATTCATCGGCGTGTGGCCCACGCAAGTAGGGTGCCCAATTTCACCCACAAAGCTATACGTGCGTGGCGCTTGCAGGATGCGACCTGGGCAGTCGCGATTCACCAGTCCGCGGAGCGTCTTGTGACTCCGGTCACGGCCGCCGCCGCCGCTGGCTCACCGGCTCGGTCCAGTGCTACGCACTAGCGGTCGACCGGGCGGGCGATCGGTGTCCGCCGTTCGCCGCGCAGCTGCGACACCGTGGCGGTCTGCAACCCGAATGCCCACTATTGCGTCTAAGGGGCGTACGTACACTTCCGATTGCCCCTTGCGAGGTGCCCCATGACGAGCCGATTCCTGACGTCGATCCTGATGCTCCCGCTCCTGGCTGCGGCGCGAGTATCGGCCCAGGAGGATGCGGACGGCTGGCTGGATGACTGTCGCCGGCGGAACTGGAATGACCGTCCGCATGCGTGCGAAGTGCGGGAAACGGGGATGCGCGCCACCGGCGGCACCTTCACAGCGGATCCCGGGCAGAACGGCGGCGTCGCCATCTACGGCTGGGATCGTGATTCCGTCGCGGTGGTCGCCAGAATCCAGGCAAACGCCCGCAGCGAGGAAGACGCACGCCAGATCCTCAAGGAGGTGCGCATCGAGGCCTCCGGGCGGACGGTCAAGGCCGTCGGACCTGCGCAACGTTCGCGGGAACATTGGTCGGTCAGCTTCGACATCTACGTACCCCGCCGGACCGACCTGACGCTCGAGACCGTCAACGGTCCGTTGTCGGTTGAAGGCGTCTCGGGCACCATGGACCTGCATGCCCAGAACGGCCCCGTGTCGCTGGACGGCATCGGGGGCGACGTGACCGCGCGCGTCCAGAATGGCCCGTTGTCGGTCCATCTCGAGGGCGATCGGTGGTCCGGCACCGGCCTCGACGCGGAAACCGTCAACGGCCCCGTGAGCCTCTCCATTCCCGAGCGCTACAACGCCCGGCTCGAGACCGGAACGGTGAACGGTCCGATGGATCTCTCGTTCCCGCTCACCGTCACCATTCAGGGGCGCGTGTCGCACCGCATCCAAAGCACGCTCGGCGACGGTGGCGCGCCGGTTCGCGTCGTCACGACGAATGGGCCGCTGTCGATCCGTCGCGCTCACTGAATCGCCGTTCGTCATCCGTTTCGCCGCCGAGCCCTTCGGGGCTCGGCTTTTTTGTGGCGGTGTCGATAGTTTCCCGGCATGGCAGCGCCGGTTGTGCACCCCCAGGGCTTTCGCGCCGAGCTCGTCGCGTTGCTGCGGCTGGCGGTGCCGACCGTCGCGGTCCAGGTCGGCTGGATGTCCATGGGGGTCGTGGACACGATCGTCGTCGGCCACGTCTCGGCGGACGCCATGGCGGCGGCCGCGCTCGGGAACCTGCTGTTTCTGGCGGTTTCGATCTTCGGGATGGGCGTGCTCACCGGGCTCGACCCCCTCATCTCGCAAGCCGTCGGCGCGCACGACGAGCCGGCCGTGGCGCGGGGTGTCCAGCGCGGCCTGATTCTGACCATCGGGCTCACCGTGCTGTCGACGTTGCTGATCGCGCCGGTCCGGCCCGCCCTCGACGCGTTGCGACAGCCGCCCGAAATCATCCCCACCGTCGCGACGTACATGCGCATCGCCGCCGGCGGTTTCCTCCCCTTTTACGCCGTGATCCTGGTGCGGGTGTTCCTGCAGGCGACCGGTCGCATTGCCCCCATGGTCTGGGCGACGCTCGCGGCGAACGTGTTGAACCTCGCCCTCAACTGGGTATTCGTGTTCGGGCACCTGGGCGTGCCGGCCCTCGGAGCGATCGGGTCGAGTTGGGCGACGATGCTGGCCCGCTGGGCGTTGGCCGTGTTCATGGTGGCCTTCTCGTGGCGCTTGCTCCGCCCCCACCTGTGGCCATTGCCGCGTGACGTGTTCGCGATCAGGCCGCTGCTCCGCGTCCTGGGCTTGGGCGCGCCGATTGGGATTCAATACGAGCTGGAGCTGGGCATCTTCAGTCTGGTGGGACTGATGATGGGACGGCTGGGTGCCGTGCCGATGGCCGCCAATCAGGTCGCGCTGAACCTGGCTTCCATCACCTTCATGGTTCCGCTGGGCGTGTCGATCGCCGCCTCCGTTCTGGTGGGGCAGGCGATTGGACGGGGGGACATGCGGGAGGCCCGGCGCGCGGCGCTTGCCTCCCTGGTGTGCGGCATCGGATTCATGACGCTCTCGGGGCTGGCCATGCTCGCCGCCCCGCGCGTGCTGGCGGGTGTGTATACGACCGATGCCGCGGTCGGCGCGCTGGCGGCGTCGCTGATTCCGATCGCCGGCGTGTTCCAGGTATTCGACGGCACGCAGGTGGTCTCGATCGGCGTGCTGCGCGGCACCGGGGATACGCGCACGCCGATGTTGGTGAACGTGCTGGGGTACTGGATGATCGCGCTGCCGTTCTCGGCCTGGCTCGGACTGTACACGCCGGCGGGACCCCAGGGTATGTGGTGGGGGCTCACGGTGGGGCTCGTGATCGTCGCCCTCATTCTCGTCACGCGGGTGCGGGTGCGGCTGCGCGCCGACGTGCGCCGGCTGGAAGTGGAGACCGCGGTGCCTTAGTGCTCCGGGAGTTTTCGCTCCCGATAGGGATACCAGTAGCTCTTCGCTTCCATCAGATAGTCGACGTGGACGTGCTTGGGCTCGCGAAAGGCATCCAGACCTTCCTCGCCCAGCTCGCGCCCCACGCCGCTCCAGCGCATGCCGCCGAAGGGCGCCCCATCGTTATCGGTCAGGGGATCGTTGACCCAGAACGTGCCGGCCTTGACCCCTTCCATCGCCTTCATCGCGATCTCGAGGCTCCGCGTATAGACACTCGCCCCCAGCCCGAACTTCGAATCGTTGGCCATGGCGATCGCGTCGTCCGCATCCTTGGCGACGGTCAGGGACAACACCGGACCAAAGATCTCTTCAGTTGTCGGCAAGGAACCGTGCGGCACGTCGCTCAGAATCGTGGGCGTGAAGAAGTACCCTTTGAGGCCCGGTGGAGCAATTCGCTTCCCGCCGGCTTTCAGTGTGGCGCCTTGGCGCACGGCCTCCGCGACCTGACGCTCGACCGTTTGCGTGGCTTCCTCGGAGATCAGGGGCCCGATGTCCGTCTCGGGGTGAATCGGGTCCCCGACGGTGAGTGTGCTCACGTAGGCTTCCAACCGCCGCAGGAATTCCTGGGCGATCGGTGCCTCGAGATAGATCCGTTTTGAGGACGTGCAGACCTGCCCGGCGTTCAGGAGCCTCGCCCAGGCGACTCCCGGCACCGCCACGTCGAGGTCGGCGTCGGCGAAAACGATGAACGGGTCGACGCTACCCAGCTCGAGGTTCACCTTCTTCAGGGCCTTCCCGGCCAGCTCGGCGATGGTGCGGCCGGCCGCCACCGAGCCCGTAAAGGCGATGAGATCGACCTTCGGATGCCGCACCAGCAGCTCGCCCGTGGCCGGACCGCCCGTGGTGATATTGACGACCCCGGGCGGCAGGGCGTCGTAGCATTCCGCCATCAACAGGTTGCACAGCGGATTCTGGTGCGGCGGCTTGCACACCAGCGCGTTTCCAGCCGCGAGCGCCGGCGCCACCTTCCAGGCCATCAAGAGGAGCGGAAAATTGAACGGCACGATCGCCGCGACGACTCCATACGGCTCTTTGACGGTGAAGTTGATTTGATGCGGGGCTACCGGCGGAATCGAATTGCCGTAGCTGCGCCGGCCGACCTCGGCGTAGTAGTCGAAGCACGCCGCGACCCATTCGATGCAATCGACCGCTTCGACGAGCGGCTTTCCCGTTTCCCGGGTCATGAGCCGGGACAGCTCGCCCCCGCGCGCGCGGATCTTGGTCGCGATCTGGTGCAGGAGCGTCGCCTTCTCCACGCCGGGGATCTTCCACCAGGCGGGCTGAGCGCGGGCGGCGGCAAGAACTGCGGCTTCGACGTCCTCCGCGCCGCATTCCGGGGCTGAACCCAGCGGCTCGAGCGTCGCGGGATTGATGACGGGTCGGGTCTCGGTCGCGCGGGCGGCGACCCAGCGACCATCGATCAGGATGCGGGAGGAGTCACTCATTCGTGGCAATGTTCGCCCGCGGTGGCCGGCCGCGCCAGCGGGGTGCACATTCTGCGCACCACCCGTTCTTGGAGCACGGATGCCGTACCTGTCGCGTCGTGATTTCGTCCAGTATGCCGCGGTCACCGGTCTCGCAGCGGCGACCCCGATCCCCACGAGCCCGCTCAACCATGCCGCTCCGTCGTCCCCACTCCCCCGCATCCCTACACCCTCGCCGTTCGAGCTCGAAGACGTCTCGGTCGCGCAGCTCAAAAGCGGGTTAGAGAGCGGCCGGTACACCTCACGACGTTTGTGCCAGCTTTATCTGGCTCGCATCGAGGAGATCGACCGGCGCGGCGGGCTGCGCTCGGTGATCGAGACGAATCCCGACGCCTTGGCGATCGCGGATCGCGCCGATGCAGAGCGACGGGCGGGCCGCGGGCGAGGGGCCCTGCATGGGATCCCCGTGTTGATCAAGGACAACATCGCCACCGGCGACAAGATGAAAACGACCGCGGGCTCGCTCGCCCTGGCCGACGCGCCGGCGCCGCGCGATGCCTTCGTGGCGCAGCGTCTGCGCGAGGCCGGCGCCAT
>DATFGN010000232.1:0-7674 GCA_035249405.1 Gemmatimonadales bacterium | reverse complement strand
CGTCGCGAATGTCGCCGACGATCTCTTCCAGGACGTCTTCCCGCGTGATCAGACCGGCCGTGCCGCCGAACTCGTCGACCACGATGGCCATGTGGGCGGGGCCGCGCTGAAAATCCCGCAGCTGTGCATCCAGCGTTTTGGCTTCCGGAACAAACGCGGCGGGCCGCACCAGATCCTGCCAGCGGGCAATGCGTTGGCCCTCCGGGAGTCCCTGGGCCAAGGGCACGAGATCCTTCGCATACAGCACCCCGATCAGGTTGTCGGGGGTCCCGTCGTACACCGGCAGCCGCCGGTGCTCGCTGATCCGGAACTGCTCCAATACCTCGTCCCGCTCGGCACCGACGTCGACGCCCACCATGTCCAGCCGCGGCGTCATCACTTCGTCGACCGTCGTGTCCGCGAGGGTGAAGACGCCGAGCAGCATGTCGCGTTGCGTGTCACCCATGGCCGGCGTCGCCGGACCGGCGGCGGACAGGAGGGAATGCAATCCCCGGTCCACCCAGGCCAGGATGCGCAACAGCGGCGAGAATGCCGGTAGGGTTCGCCGCCCCAGTGGCAGCGTCGCTTCGGCGAGCTCAGGGCCCAGGCGCGCGATGCTGCGCGGCAAGGCGTCGCCAATGACGAAGATCAGGAAGGCGACCAGTAAGACCATGCCGACCGCCGTGAGCCAGGGCCGCTCCCACCAGCGGACCGCGTGGGCCGCGGCGACGGCCGCGAGCACCAGCAACGCCAGACGGGCCACATGCAACGCGCGATGGAGCGGCACGCGGCCCCACAAGGTGGCCGGCGGCGCATCGCCCAGGGTGTGGAGCGATTCGCCCACCGCGGCCTCTTCGCTGAGTGCGAGCAGGCCCGCCCACACGGCGGCGGCGAGGGCGAGGACAGCCCCACCCCAGGCGAGGGCGATCATGCCTGTCCCGTGAGCCGCCGCACGTACCGCTCCTGCCGGCGCCACATCGCCGAGCGCGTGCGGCCCGGGCCGGCCGGGTGATCGTAACCCAGGACATGCAGCGTTCCGTGGATCGTCAAGCGAATCAACTCGGTGGTGAACGCCGCTCCATCGGCGTGTGCCGTGCCGATGAACCGACGCGCCGCATCCGGGCAGAGGTACACATCACCGAGGACTCCCCCGCCGGGTTGCGGCAGCGTGAATGCGATGACGTCGGTGAGCGCGCGCCGGCCCGTCGCGCGGCGGTTGAGTCGCCGCATGGCCGGCGCGTTCAACAGCGTGAGCTCGATCCGCGTGTCGCCGGCCCGCTCCCACCGCAGCACGCGCGTTGCCACGCGCGCCAGACGCTCAGCCACCCGCGGCCGGACGCGCGGGCTGCCAGGTCTTCGTGATACCGCCACTGGCCTCCGGGTACCCGATGCGATTGTGATACATCCCCGTCAACACACGGACAAACTCGGCGCGCACCTCGTCCGCCTGTCGCAGCGTGAGCGGTGCCTCGTCGAGCTGCCCCGATGCCAGCCGATTGCGTACGATCTGGTCGATGGCGGCTTCCAACTTGGACGGCGTGGGGGCCTCGAGCACCCGCAGTGAAGCCTCGACCGAGTCGGCCAGCATGGCGATGGCCGTCTCGACCGAGCGCGGGCGCGGGCCCGGGTAGCGGAAGTCATCCCGCCGCAAACCGGCTTCACCCTGCTTCTTGGCCCGATCGTAGAAGTAGGTGATCTCAGACGTTCCGTGATGCTCGGGGATGAACGCCGCGACGACCTCGGGCAGACCCGCCTCGCGCGCCAACCGCAGACCTTCGGGGACGTGGTGCTTGATGATCTCGACCGATTGTGCGGCCGCCAACCGATCGTGCGGATTCCCCGCCAACGCCTGGTTTTCGACGAAGTACTGCGGATTCGCCAGCTTGCCGATGTCGTGATAGTAGCAGCCGACGCGTCCCAGCAAGCCGTTTGCTCCGATTCGATTGCACGCCGCCTCCACCAGGTTGGCCATCGCGACGCTGTGCGCGTAGGTCCCCGGAGCCTCCAGCGACAACCGGCGCAACAGCGGGCGGCTCGGGTCCGACAGCTCGAGCAGCGTCAGGTCGGTGGTGATCTGCGCGACCCGCTCCGCCACCGGCAGCAGAAGAATCGTGAGCGATGCGGAGACGAGCCCATTGGCGGTGCCCAGCAATGCGCGCGTGCCGATGTCGCGCGCCGGCCAGTCCCCGGCCAATCCGAGGGCGAACGCCGCCGCCAGATATCCGAGGCCCACCAACAACACGGCGAGGTACAAGTGGGTCCGGCGGCGCAGCGTCTTCACGGAGAGCGCGGCGGTCACTCCTCCGACGAAGCACAGGAACAACGCCGGCGTGTCGTGCAAGACTGGTTGCACGCCGATCAAGACCGCCAGTATCATCGCGGCGATCATCGACACGCGGCCGTTGATCAATACGGTGAGCATCATCGCCGTGAACGGCAGCAGGATGAGCTCGACATGCTCCGGGGTCGTGTGGGCGACGGCCGCCGCCGCGAGGATGACGCACGCGAACAGCGTGGCCACCGTCGCGACCTGGCGCAACTTCACATAGGTCTCGCGCCGGTAGAACACCAACAAGACCCAGAACACCGAGAGAATCAGCGCGTTGCGGATCAGCGGCCCGATCACGCCACCCACCGAGCGGCTGGTGGCCGCTCCGCGCCGCACCAGCTCGGCGTGCAAGGCGCTGAGCTTCTCCTGGACCGGGCCCGTGGCGATCTCGCCTCCCCGGATGATCACGTCACCTTGTCGCACGGCGTACTTGCTGCGATCGACCCCGGCCGCCAGCTCACTGCGGCGTCGGGCCGTCTCCAGCTCGTTCCGGACCAGAGTGGGCCGGAACAGGAACCGCACCAGCGTGAGATAGACGGAATCGCCGACCGCCGAGCCGCGATCTGGAGCGGCAGCCTGCGCCAGTCGCAGGACTTCTTCGAAGCTGATGAGCTGTTCGCGATCGACCGGAGCTTCGGTCGCCCCGCGCCGGACGATGACCTCCGGGGACGAATCCGTCCCCAGTGCGTTGGCGGCCATGACGCCCTGCTGCAGCGTGCGCTGAAACAAGTCCTCCAGACTGCGCTCGATTCGTGCCCGCCGGTCGTCGCGCATGAGATACTCGGCGCCGCGCGGCGGGAGCGTCAGGCTGACACGCTCGCTCACCCGGGTCAGCGCCAACCCTCCAACCGCCGCCGCCGAATCCATCGCAGCGAACAAGTCGTGGGTCGCCACGCGCACGCTGTCGTACGTCCGCGGCCGCACCTCGAACACCGGGGGCGCCGCGGCCGAAACCTCGTCCGCTTCCCGCCGCAGCTCGTCGTCACTCTTCGACACCACGAAGTCGAACGGGGCCGTCACGGTGCGATCGACCCGGGCCCCGATCTCGAGCATCGAGGCGAGGTCGCCGGCGCTGGACGGAAACGCCGCCTGGGTAAGCCAGGCGAGGGCGGCCACCCACAGCCAACGGGCGGTATGGTAGCGGATCGCGGCGAAGCGGGTCACGCGGCCGTCAACCCTGCGCGTCTTCAGCGTAGGCGCGAATGATGTCCCGGACGAGCCGGTGACGCACGACGTCGGTGTCGCCCAGGTAGCAGAAGCCGATGCCTTCGATGCCCGGGAGAATACGCTCGATCTGCAGCAACCCGGAGTCTTCCCGGTTCGCCAGGTCGATCTGGGTCTTATCGCCCGTGATCACCGCGCGCGAATTCACGCCGAGTCGCGTGAGGAACATCTTCATCTGCATCCCGGTCGCGTTCTGGGCTTCATCCAGAATCACAAAGGCATCGGAGAGCGTGCGCCCGCGCATGTAGGCGAGCGGCGCGATTTCGATGACGCGCGTCTCGAGCGCTTTCTGCACGCGATCGCGTGGCATCATGTCTTCCAGCGCGTCGTAGAGCGGGCGCAAGTAGGGATCGACTTTTTCCTGGAGATCACCCGGGAGGAACCCGAGGTTCTCTCCGGCCTCGACCGCAGGACGGGCCAGAATGATGCGGCGCACCCGCTTGCGCGCCAGCGCATCTACGGCCGCCGCGACCGCGAGGTAGGTCTTGCCCGTGCCCGCCGGGCCGATGCCCACGACGATATCGTGTTGCGCGATTTGCTGCAGATACTCGCGCTGGCCCGTCGTCTTCGGCTGAATCACCCGGCGCAGACCCGGCAGGATGATCTTGAAATCCCCTGCCGTCGCCGGTTCCCCCAACGTTCCGGCCTCGCCCTCGATCACCAGCCGCTCGACGTCGTGCACATCGAGGGTTTCGCCCATCCGGGCGAGATCGACCATCGCCTGCGCCACCGGCGCGGCGCGTTCCACGGCCGCCGCCGGTCCCTGAACGGTCAGCGCGTCGCCGCGCAGCGACACTCGCACCCCCAGCCGCCGGGTCAGCTCAACCAGATTCCCGTCGTTGACGCCGGCGAGCGACAGCAGATCGACGCCCTCGACCGAAAGCCGCCGGACCTGGTCGTCGCTCATGGCACCATCCTGATGTGCAGGGCCGCCAGATCAGACTCCCGCGCCGCGGACGGAGCGCCTTCAAACAGCGCGCGCGCAGCGGTCGTCTTCGGAAACGCAATCACATCGCGTAGGCTCCCCGCGCCTGCGAGAAACATCGCGACCCGGTCGAACCCGATCGCGAATCCGCCGTGCGGCGGGGCGCCGGCCGCCAGCGCGCGCAACAGAAAGCCGAACCGCGCCTCGATGTCTTCGGGGGTCAGCCCCAGATGCGTGAACACCTTTCGCTGCACGACGGGGTCGGTGATCCGGATCGAGCCCGATCCGAGCTCGTTGCCGTTATAGACCGCATCGTAATGGAGCGCGCGGCACGCGAACGGCTGGTTGTCCAGCTTGTCCACATCCTCCGGATGGGGAGACGTGAACGGATGATGCGCGAAGACCGGCTGGCCCGTCGCCGGGTCCGCCTCAAACAGCGGGAAGTCGACCACCCAACAGAACGCGTGCGCCACGGAGGGCGCCACGGCGAGGCGCCGGATCACTTCCTGACGGACGCGATCGAGCACTGGCGAGGTCACGCGGTCCGCCCCCACCGTCATCAGGGCCGCGTCACCGTCTTCGACTCCCAATCGACCCAACGCTGCGACGTCGAAATGTTTGGCCACCGACCCCGACACCTGATCGCCCTGACGTTTCACCCACGCCAGGCCGGCGCCGCCAAGCTGCTTGGCAGCCTCCCCCAGCTGGTCGACGTCCTTGCGGGACAGCGCCCCGCCGCCTTTCACCGTCAGGCCGCGCACTCGTGCGCCGTCCTGTTGTGCCGGAGCGAAGAACGGGACGGCCAACGGCCGCACCAGCGCCGTCCAGTCGGTGATGGTGAGGTCGTAGCGCAGATCGGGCTTGTCCGTCCCGTAGCGTTCCATCGCATCGCGCCAGGCGATGTGCCGGAACGGCCGCGCGATCGTAACGCCGGCCTCGTCCCACAACGCCTCGATCACGGCTTCGACGAAGCCCAGCACGTCGACCTGGCTCACGAAGGCCGCCTCGATATCGATTTGCGTGAACTCCAGCTGGCGATCGTTGCGCAGGTCCTCGTCGCGAAAACACCGGGCGATCTGAAAATACCGGTCGAACCCCGACACCATGAGCAGCTGCTTGTAGATTTGCGGCGACTGCGGCAGCGCATAGAACTCGCCCGGGTGAACGCGCGCCGGCACCAGGAAGTCGCGCGCGCCTTCGGGGGTCGGCTTGGTCAGAATCGGGGTCTCGATCTCGAGGAACCCGAGGTCGGAGAGCGTTTTCCGAGCGCGCTGCTGCAATCGATGGCGCATGATCAGGTTGGCCTGCAGCTCGGGACGGCGCAGGTCGAGATGGCGATGCTTCAGGCGCAGCTCCTCGGCCGGCAGCTCCTCCCCCTTGCCACGGGCAACCGGGATCGCCGGCGTGTCGGCAGGGCCGACGACTTGGAGAGCCGTGGCATGCACCTCGATATCCCCGGTGGCGAGGTCCGGGTTCTTCATGTCCAGGGGACGAGCGACAACCGTCCCCTCGACGACAACCACAGACTCGGTCCCCGCGTTCTGCGCACGTGCCAACACGTCGGCGGAGGCCCAGGCCGGACCAATCGCCACCTGCACGATGCCCTCGCGGTCGCGCAGATCGAGGAAGACGATCCCGCCCAGATCGCGCCGCCGATGCACCCAACCGCCCAATCGTACCTGGGCTCCCACCTGCGCTGCACGCAGCTCGCCGCACATATGCGTCCGCCAACTGGTCCCGCTCACCACCGTTATACTCCCTCCGCCTCGAGCATCGCCCGATAGAATTCCTGTGGAGTCCGCGCCGCCAGCAATCGAGCCCGCACGCCCTCATGGCGTACCAGGCGCGAAATGCGACTCAGCGCCTTGACGTGGGCTCCCGCCAGGGCCTCAGGTCCCGCCAGCAGGAAGAACAGCCGCACCGGCTGGCCGTCGATCGTTTCGTAGGTCACCGGATTGGGACTCGTCCCGGCCACGATCGCGAGGGCGGCCATAGCCGGTGTCCGGCCGTGCGGTACGGCCACGCCGTGCCCGATGCCGGTGGGGAACTGACGCTCCCGTTCCATGATCGCAGCCAGCACCTCCTCCTCCTGCCCCCCATCCTCCGGCAGGAGGACCCTGACCAGCTCGCGCAGGACCCCCTCCTTGTCACTTGATTGGAGGGGGACGCGGATCCGGTCTGGGGTGAGCAGGTCGGTGAGGCGCAAAGACGCACCATAAGTGGTGTAAGCGGTTGAATCTAGTTAAGTTGGGCCAACTGCGCTACAGAGCTGGTTGAGGCCCGAGATGCCGCGACTTGCAGGTGGGTTGTCCCTTCTGGCCCTCTTCGGGGTGCTCCCGGTCGGGGCTCAGTCGAGCGCCGGGGCGGAGCTGTGGCGGTTGTGGGCGGTCACCATCCCGCTGCCCGCAGCGCTCGCAACCGGCGCCGCTTCGGCCTACTGGAATCCGGCCCAGACGGGTCCCGGTCAAATCGGCGTGGATGTCGTGCAGACCCCCCAGGCCGTCGGCGCCACGGGAGTCGTGGCGGCGGTGCGAATGCCTGCGGGTCGGATCGGATCGATCGGACTCCTGTATGCGCGGATGAGCTTGGGCGACTTGGTGCACACGACCGACAGCCCCGATCCCGATGGCGCGCCCATTCCCTACTACACACAACGTGCGGCAGTCACCTGGGCGGCCGACTGGGGACGTTCTACTGTCGGTGTGGCGGCGAGCTATCACAACGCCAGGCTCGACGGCGCCACCAACGATCGTTGGTCGATCGATTTCGGGGTGTCGCACCGCATCGGTACGCGGCTGCGTCTCGCCGCCGCTACGCGCGGGCTACGACGCGTAGGCAGCGATCCCGCGCAGGATGTGAGCGGCGGGGTCGAGTTTCGCTTCTGGCGGGGTGCGCTGTGGCGTGACATGCCGGGCTCGGCATTGGTTCGCTATGGCGTCGTGGCCGGACACCCGGGGGGCGTCGACCACCAATTCGGCCTGGGACTGGTCGTGGGCCTCCCGGTCACTGTGGACGTGGTGATCGCTCGAGAAGCGAGCTATGGCAACGCGGCGTGGCGCGGCGCCGCCGGGCTACGCGTCGCGGTCGGCCGCTATCGGATGTCGTTCGCGCGGGATGCCGGCATTTCGGATCTGGGGTCGTCGTATCGTGTCGGCCTCGAGGCCAGGCTGCGGTGAGCGACATCCTCTCACTCGCACCGGACGCCGCGCGCACGAGC
>DATFGN010000231.1:0-2114 GCA_035249405.1 Gemmatimonadales bacterium | reverse complement strand
CCTCGGCGAGCCGGACCGGCTCCAGCGGATCGAACGTCTTGGGGGTTCCATGGGCCACCGCACAGTAGGCACAGTTCCGGGTGCACACGTCGCCCAGGATCATGAAGGTCGCCGCCTTGTGCTCCCAGCATTCGCCGATGTTGGGGCAATGCGCCTCTTCACACACCGTGTGCAGCCGCAGGTCGCGCATCATGTGCTGCAGGGTGAGATAGGTCGCCCCGCCGGGCGCCTTGACCTTGAGCCAGGCTGGTTTGCGCACCGGTGCCACCGGAACGCGGGGTGCAATCTGATAGAGGGGTGCGGCCATTCCTCCCCGGAGGGCTGTGAGGAGCCGGAAGATAGTAAGGGAATTGGGGCGTCGATAGCCTTTTTTCAACCAGGCGGTTGATCGCCAGTGCGCCGCTTGAGGCGTCGCAGCTCTTCCTCCAACGCCGCACTGGCGCTCAACGTGCCGTCGGCGATGTCGGCCAACTCCTCGGCCTCGCGCCACTGCCGTTCCAGTTCTTCGACCTCCGCCTGCTCGTCGACGGCCATCTCGAGGGCCAGCTGCCGCTCCGGGCGCAGCGACCGGAGCGTGAGCTCGCGCCGGGCGACATCGCGAATCAAATGATCCGGGCCACCAGCGGCGTCCACGACGCGGGCCGCTTCGTCCGCTTTGCGGCGGCTGGAACGCTTGACGTTGAGGAACGTGAGGCCCTGTCGCAGGGCCGTCTGTGCATCCACGCCGGTGAGGAGCGCCGCCTCGTGCCGGCAGCGAGGACAGCTCACCAGGACCGACATGTCGTGGTGGGCGTCGGGAATCAGGCGCGCGTGTTGAATGTGCTTGGCCTTGAGCTCCAGCAACGTGCCGCAATGCTCGCAGATCGGGGGCTCGACCAGTACCACGCGGCGCCCGCCGACGATGCTGACATACAGCCCATCGGCAAGCCGGCCGAAGTTCCACACCAGAAAACCCAGCGAGCCACCGGCCGCCACGTTGGCGGCGATGCCCAGCCCCACCGCCGCCAGCGTGATCGGGATAACCACCTTGGCTCGGTCGCGGTCACGGGCGCGCAGCCGCTCGCCGTAGCGCCACCCGGCGAGCTCTACTCGTTGTGGCTTACCGACGCGAACCAGATCGTACTGTTGCCAGCGCAACAGGGAAACCTGATCGGTATTCGCGAGCAACCGGGCATCGTGCGCAACGCGGGCCAGGGCGTCGATCCGCTCGAGCCGGTCGTCCAGGGGCGTGAGGTTCCAGCGGGAGCACTTGGGACACACCACCCACAGCCGGCCCTTCCATTCGTCGAACGCCAATCGGCGCCCCACGCGCAGGCCGCTCGGGCCGCCGTCTCCGTCGAACTTCGCGCCGCAGAAAGCGCAGGTGGTGTACATCGCGATCAGCTGTCAGCTATCGGCTATTGGCTTTCGGCGGTCCTGGTATCGAATCGACCCACGGCGAACTGACTGATATCTACATCGGCCTGGCCGCCCGCGAGGAGATCCCCCAGAATCTCGCCGGTGATGGCGGCCAGCAGGATCCCGTTGCGACCATGTCCCGTCGCGTACCAGAGACCAGCGACCTCGGGATCGGGTCCGATGATCGGTCGTCCGTCCGGGGTGACCGGTCGCAGGCCGGCCCACGCGCGGTGGGCCGGCAGCGAAGCCAGGTTGGGGCAAAGGCGGCTCGTAGACTTCCGGATCTCCGCTACGCCCGCCGCCGTCGTGCGCGCGTTGAATCCCACCCGCTCCATCGTGGTTCCCAGGATCGCTTCGTCCCCACGGGGCAGAACGTAGCCTTCTCCATGGTAGACGATGGTCGACGGCACACCGCCGGGCCACGCCGTGGCCACGAGCTGGCCGCGCACCGGTTCTACGGGAAGCGGGCGAGGGAGTCCGGCGATGCGCGGCGACCAGACGCCGGCCGCGATCACCAGCTGCTCGACGGGGATGCGGGAACGTCCCACCACGAGGCTCGTCACGCGCCCCGCGGCCATCGTGACGCGACCAACCTTGTCGCTGTGCACGGTCACGCCGAGCCGCTTGGCGTCGGCGAGCAGGGCGGCCTGCAGGCGTCCGGGGTCGAGACAACCGTCCTCAGGAGCGAACAGCGCCCCCCAGGCTCCCGGGGCGAT
>DATFGN010000230.1:0-13671 GCA_035249405.1 Gemmatimonadales bacterium | reverse complement strand
GTGCGCCAACTCGTGCAGCAACACGTCGCGGCGCCGTCCCTCCGACCACGAGGCGGCATCGGCCGGCAGCAGCACGACGGGATGCCGCACGCCCCAGGTCATGGGCATGGCTGGTTCCGAGACCGTCAGGAGCTTCACCGGCTGGCGCAGCCCCAGCTCGGCCCGCAACCGGTCGAAGAGAACACGCCAGCCACCACTCGTCACCTCGTGAGCGCGGCCCGCGAGCCGGCTGACCCGCCAGCGGCCGATCGCGAAACTGATCAGGACGAGCGAGGCACCGGTGATCCACAGGACGAGCAGCCACGGTACCGGGGCCGAGCGGGTGGGCAACAGCGGTTGGGGAGACACGATGGTCTGGGGCGCGGTCGTTGCTTCGCGTCGCGGCGGCCGCTGCACTTCGTCGAGCGGCGGGGCCAGCGGGTGAACGCGCTCAGCGGTTGTCGGCGCGGGAAGGACGTTGGGTGTCGTCCCCACCCTGGGGAGCACGGGCCAGATCGGTCCCAACCAGTGCACCACCGGCAGCACGAGCACGGCGCCGAGCGCCACCGCCCACACCAGGTGGCGTCGCGCGGCGGCGGAGCGCCGCCACACGAACGCGAGCAGGCCCGCGACCCCGAGCAGAACCGACGCCTTGATGAGTACAGCCAGAATGAAGTCGCGCATGGTCACCGCCCCTCTCGCTTCGCCTGCGCGATGAGCCCGGCCAGGCGATTCAATTCGGCATCGGACAATCTGGTTGCGTTGAGATCGAGCAAGGCGGCGACGGCAGCCTCCGTCGATCCGTCGAAGAAAGTTCCCACCAGCTGGCGCAGGGCGGAATCCCGGGCGCGCTCGCGCGGCACCGTGGGCGCGTACACGTAGCGCGGGCCATCGCTGACATGATGCAAATGTCCCTTGGATTCGAGCACGCGCAGCAGCGCGCGCACCGCGGAGTAGCTGGGTGGATCGGGGAGGTCGGCGTGGACGTCGGCGGCGGTGGCACGACCCCGCCGGTAGATGACGTCCATGATCTGGCGTTCGCGCCGCGACAACTGGGGCCGCGTGAGGGTCGGCATGAACCGGGAGCTCCGGACGATGATGCTAAAATCTTAGCATACTGCTAAGAAACTAGCAACCCCTCCTATCACCCGGAGCCCCGGTCAAGACCGACTCCTTGGATCTAGAGACTGCCGAGGAATCGCAACAGCGCCGCCTGGTCAAGTGGGGACTGGGCGATGAACCGATCCCGCGCCCCTGCAGCCTCCCCACCGTGCATGCGGATCGCTTCGTCGATGCTCGTCGCCCGACCGTCGTGCAGGAACGCGGCTTTCAACCGTAGCCCCATGAGCGGTTCAGTGCGGAATTCCGCCGCCGTGGCGTTGCCAAGACAGATGTCCGCCAGCTCGGGCCCCATGTCGTGCAGCAGCAGATCGCTGTACGCGTACACGACCCGATTGCGTACTCCGGGCGCCGCGTTCGGACCGGTCACCAAGGCCGGCGTGTGACAGCTCGCGCAGCCCGTCCGCGCAAACAACAGCCGGCCGCGACGATTGCCGAACGAGAAGCGAAACACGTTCGGCGGCGGCGGGGCCAGGAACCGCATGAAGGCGATCGCCGCGTCGAGATCCTGCTGCGACAGCTCAGGGTCGGGCGCCGGGTCGACGCCGGCGGGCAGCGGGCTCCCCGCGACCGTATTCTCATTCGGCTCCGCCGGGCTCGTGATCCCCATCTCGTTGATGAACGCGCCGGCCACGAACTCGCTCAGCGAAGCCACCAGGGCCTTGCGCCCGAAGCGGCCGACCCGCCCCGCAACGGTGATGTGGGCGCGTCCCGAGATGCCGTTGCCGTTGCGATCATCGGGGTCCGCATGGGCGAGAATCTCGGCGTCGGGGATCGCGTCGATGAGGCCGAACCCCATCACCTGCCCCGTGGTCCGGTGCCCAACGACGGTCGCACCGGCTGGCATCGGCTCCGAGCTGATGCCGAGCGCGGCAAACAGCAGCGGTGTCACACTATCCTGGACGACCGGTCCACCCGCGCTGGCGAGGTCCGTACACACCCCGCCCTGGTCGGCGGTGACATGAGACTCCACTTCATCCCCTACGCCAGTCGCCACCGGGTCCTCGTGGCACTCCGCACAGCCACTGGCGTTGAAGAGTGGACCGACTCCCGAATCCGGTGGAAAGGTCCGTTCAAAAACGACACGCCCGCGCTCGAAGAGGCGACGCTGATCGAAGCTGAGAAAGCTGAGCGGACGACCCAGTCCACGAGTGCCGAAGATGGGTGGGGTGGAAGTGAGCGAGGCATCCGGAGGGGAGGAGGTGGCGGCTTCCCGGTCGCACGCGGCGACGCTGGCCAGCAGCACCGCCAGAAGTGGCAGCGAGGACAGTCTGGGCATGACTCCTCCTGAGCACCGACGGCCGTACGCCGGGAAGCCACAGCTCCGACGGGTGGGATCAAACCCTGGGGCCGGGGGGGCGAGGGGGCGGCCAGCTACTCTGTTGGGGAATACCTGCAAACCCGCTACTGGAAGGGCACGATAGACCGGCGACGGAAACGATGCGGTGACACCCACTACCCGGCGTCAGGCAACATTCCGCGATCATCGAGATGTGACCCGAACTCCGGGTCACGAGTGACTTATGGTGGGCTGATACGAACCACGCGACCGGTCGCGTCGATCTCCATCAACGGAAGGCGCAGGATGTCGTTGCCCAATGCCCGGACCGCCGCCGGTTGGGCGGGCGCCGCGGCCGCCGCGGATAAGACGAACGCATCCGATCCCGCCCAATTCACCAGGTATCCCAGGTCTCCCATCGAGGCGGTGGTGACCACGCTCAATGGGGTGGCACCGGCATCCAGAAACCCGGTCATCAGCTCATGGTCCAGCACCGATTCCCGCCAATGGGCGTCCCGGGTCCCTGAGCCGCAGCAGTTCTCGACCGGCACCTTGGTGCCGGAATAGGTCGTCCCGCCGACCTGGTCGAATTCGGCCAGTGCCTGGGTCCCGATGAAATGCGGATCGGAGCCGCCACGGCCGGCGAGGAGGCTGGACCAGACCGTCCCGAACCCCAGCACGTGTCCCATCTCGTGCTCGATCACCAGGTCGAACTGCCCCACGCTCTCGAGGCTCGCGACATCCGCCGAATCGAACTCCATCACCCCGAACAACACGAACCGGGTACCGGTCCGGATCGCACATGGCCCCGCCTGGCCCAGCGTCGAGCCGGGCCCGTCGATGGAGTCGATGCTCGCGAAAATGATGATGTCGTCGATGGTCTCGTTCAGCGCCGGGGAATTGCTGCCGCAGAAGCCCGGAGCGACCGAGACCGGCACGTCCGGCACGTCACCGAAAATCAAGGTCTCCCAGCGATCGGCCGCGTTCGTGAACGCCGCCCGCTGCGTCGCCGACATCCCCGTCAGAAAGCGAACGTCCACGTGGTAGCTCTTGGGAGCGCCGGTCGCGCTGAAAGACACCGGGTTCCCGGTGACCGTGGGGAGCCCCTGCACGGTGGCGGTGAGCTGGTTGGCCCCCGTGGAAACGGTCCACAAGCCGACTCGGGCCACGCCGCTCGCGTCGGTCTGGGCATTCCCACCGACGAGCGCCCCGCTGCCACCCGTGATCGCAAAGACGACAGTCGCCCCGACGATCGGAGCACCACCGGCCGTCCGCAGCAGTACGGCGGGCGGCACGTTGACGGGGAATCCGATCAGGCCGGTTTCCGCGTCGCCGGCGAATCGAACCACGGTCGGGACGGTTCCGGCCGTGACCGCGACCGCCGAAAAATCCGCGGGATTCCCCGCTACGCCGCTCCCTGTCACGCTCGCCGAGAGCGCGTTCGGCCCCGGGGCCGCCCCCAAGGTCCAGACGACCGACGTACGCCCGACCGCGTCCGAGGTGTCCAGTGTGGCGCTGATGCCCCCACCACCCTGGGTGACCGCGAAGGCGACCGGGATCCCGGGGATCGGGTGCGCAAGCGAGTCCTCCGCGCGCACGACGATGGGGACCTGAAGCGTTCCAGACACGGTGTCGGTCTGCTGGTCACCGGACACTTTGACGAGCCGCCGCAGCAGCTGGGACACGGTGACCGTGGCGCTGTCGCTGAGCGAGCCCGTGCTGAGGGCGATGGTCGCCCGCACCTGCGTGGAGCCGACGGCGTGAGCGGTGATGAGACCCGTGCCGTCGACCGTGGCGATTCCGGGATTGATGGAGACCCACTGTACGGGGGCGTTGGCGATGGGATCGCCGCGCTGGTCGAGCACGACCGCCGCGCTCTGCCGCGTGGCGCCGAGCGCGGTCAGACTCACGACATCCGGCGCGACCGCGATCGACGTCGGCACCGCCACGAACGGCTCCGTGCCGGGACACGCCGCGGCCAGGGGTATGAACGCGACAAATCGGAAACGGCGCAACATGGATTACTAAGGATAGCTGCGTTGGTTGGCTTTGGATGGTGAACTGCGACACATTGCTGCCGTGCGAATCGTCACGCTGGTCGCCCCCGCCCTCGCCCTGTTGGGATGTCGCCCCTCCGCGGCGAGCCGTCCCCTGCGCCTCGGGACGACCACCACAGTGCTGCAATCCGGCATGCTGGCCCTGGCGGAATCCCTGTGGACCGGCGCCCCGCTGGCCCCGGTCATCGGTCCGTCGGGACAGATCCTGCACGCGGCGGCCCAGGGCGACCTGGATGTGGCGCTGACGCACGCCCCGGCGCTCGAGGCGAAGCTGCTGGCCGGCGCCACTGGCCTGATCCGGTGTCCCTTCGTGACCAGCCGGTTCGCCATCGTCGGACCCGCGAACGACCCGGCGCAGGTGGCCACGGCGGTGACTGCCGCTCGTGCCATGGAGCGCATCGCCGGCCGTTCGGCCCGGTTCGTATCGCGTGGCGATTCGTCGGGAACGCACGAGCGCGAGCTCGCGCTGTGGCGCGCGGCGGGGATCGAGCCGCACGGACGCACCTGGTACATCGAATCGGGAGCCGACCAGACGACGACGTTGCGAATCGCCGACGAGCGCCAGGGCTACGCGTTGGCGGATCTGCCGACCTTCGCTCGCGTACCAGGTCTCGCGCTGCACCGGCTGTTCGACGCGGATACCATCCTGGTGAACCGTTACACCCTCTATCGCTTTCCCGATCCGACGTCCCATCCGGCCGCGCCGCAATTTCTCACCTGGGCACTCGACACCTGGCGGGCACGGGTGCTGGCCCTGCATCTCCCCGACGGCACACCGGCATTCGAGCCGCCGGCCGGCGGGGAGCCCTGCACTACTTCGTAACCGTCGCCGAATACCCGGTCAGCGGAGAAGGTCGCAGCGCAAATCCTGTCGATGCCACTTGCTGCAGGGAAACCGAGTACTGGCTCACTTGATTCACGTCGTTGACGTGTAGGGTCAGGATCGGTCCAGTGCTGAGCGTGCCGGTGAGCACGAGCTTCACCGACGTCGTGGTGACCGGTCCTCCCCACAAGGTGAGTCCCGCGCCGGCCGTGACCGACGTCGGGGCCACGGGTGACGAGAGCACCAGCATCACCGCGCCGTCGAACCCGCTATTGGGCGTCGTCAGATTGACCGTCAGGTTTCCAGCGGCGGGGCCGCTCGAGTCCCCACAGGCGATGAGCAGGGAGACCGCGGTGGCCGCGAGTGTGCGACGGAGCTTCATGGCCGGCCTCCTTTCCCCACGACGGCCGCCGCGGGCGGCGTCGGGGTCGCTCCGGTCCGCTGCACCCAGGCGAGGAAGTCGCCCACGTCGAAGCAGGTCGCGTTGATCGCGGCCGGCGGACACGAGCGATTGCCGATCTGATCGAGATAGCGGATCTCATCGGTGGTGAGCGCGCCGGACGCATTCAGCAGCTGCGCCAATACGTTCGACTGGACCAGAGTCGGGGCAGTGATCGTGAGACCGTAGGTCTGCACCGCTTGTTGCGCGCCCGAGGTGACGCGGGCGGTAAACGAGAAACTCCCGGTGTCGAGCGGAATGCCCGTGATGCGACCGCTGATTCCCAAGGCCAGTCCAGATGGCAACGACCCACCCACGAGCTGCCAGCTGAACGTGCCGCCGCCCCCCGTCGCCCGCAGCGTGTCCGCATAGGGCTTCGCCATGATGCCGGCGGGTCGCGGATCGCCGCTCGTAATGGCGAGCTGCGCATCGAAGTGCGCGCTCACCTGGTAGGGACGGCCCATCGGAAGCGCGAGCACGGGATTCGACGCCACCGTGTCCCCCGTCCACCCACCGAACACGGCCGGAGCGGTCGGGGTGGCAGTGAGCGTCACCGACGAGTTCTCCGTCACGTACACACCGCTCGTGTCGGCTGGGGGATTGAAGGACACGGTCCCGGTGCCAATCAGGGCCACATCGAGCCGGTGCGCGCGGGCCACGGTGGCCGTGTAGGTGGCACCGGCCAGTGCGCCGGTGATGCTGTGCGTAGCGGCTCCCGCGTCCGACCAGGAGACGAAGCTGTACCGGGTTTGCCCCAGCGTGAGCGTGTCGGGGACCGCGATGGTGTGGCTCGAGCCGTTGTCGAATAGATCGCGGAACAAGTGGAAGGAGTCGGCGTCGACCGTGACCGCGATCGCGGTATCGCTGGCCTGCACCGTGGTGACGGCCCCGAACCGCAATCGGAACGACATGGCGCCATTCGGAACCAACTGCTGGATGGAATCGATCGCGACGCCCGCGAAGGTCGTGTCGAGGTTCTTCGTCGCGGCCGGAGTGGTTCCCACAGAAAACGCGACGTTGGAGTTTTCCCCAGGATAGGGGTCGCCTGCATCGCCCCGGTTGCAGCCGCGCCCTGGTTCGCACCAGAGCTCGCGCAACCCATCGGCTTCCTCGAGGGCCACACCGTGAATCGATCCCGCATTGACGCTATTGCCGCAGCCGAGCGCGCAGGCCTTTGCGTCGTCGATATGCCAGATCATCAGCCCGCCGCCGCCCTGAATCCGGATCAGCGCGCTATCCGACTGGACCGCCTGACGGTTCTCGATCAGGAAGTGCTCTGGTCGCGTGTTCGGCGCAGCGACGTCCACGTAGAACACCGTATCGGCCGTGGGCTCGGGCCCGATGCTGTAGGTCGCCGTCGCGGACAACGGCACCACCGTGGTCCAGCCGACTTGCTGCAGGGACCAGGCCTCGAAGCGCGAAGGACTCTCGGGTTTGGTCGAATTGCCCGCCCCCATCAGCCCCCAGGAGCCGATCCCCTGGGTCTGGTTGCTCACGTCGTAGAGGTCCGGGAGCGCGAGCAGGTGACCCAGCTCGTGCGCGGCGGTGCCGATGGGCATGATCGCGGTCGAGTCACAGATCCCGCCGCCGGGCGTGCCGAGGCCACTCTGCAGGATGTAGTCGTCCGCGACGATCTTGCCGCCGCCCGTGCGATTGTCGTTCGTCGTATAGACCGTGGTCGCTGCCAACACGTAACGGTGCGACCACAGGTGCGTATTGTTGGGTGCCCCGATGCAGGCCCCGTCCATGCTCGGATGCAGGAACAGGACCGCGTCCACGACGCCATCATCATCCGGGGAGTTGGGGATCCCGTCGGGGCCGTCATTGTCGAACAGGCCGAAGTCGACCGTAGAATCGGCGTGCATCAACGCTTCCCGCAGACCCGCTTGCATCGCCACGGTGGCAGCGAAGCTCCAAATGCCGTTGCAGTTGGCCAGGCCATAGGGATTCTGGCCCTGACAGTTCGTGCCCCCCGTGTACGTGGCTTCATTGCCGGCCAAGGCGACCCAACCGACGCTCTGTCCCTGTAGGCTGAACAACCCGTTGGACATCTCCTCGTAAAAACTGCGCAGCGTATACGGCTTTCCGTTGGGGGGCACAGCCCCAAACAGTGTGGCGTCGTAGGTCGCCGCCGGACGGGAGTACTGGCTGGTAGGACTGTCCTGATAGTGGAACATGATCGCCGGCACGCGCAGCGTGCCGGTCACGATCGAGGCCGCGGAGCCGGCGGGTGTCGGAGCGTTGAGGGCGGCGAAGTTCCGCTGAGCCAGGAGCCGCGCCCGGGCGGCGGCCACTCGGCGAGCCTTCACGCGCCAGCCGCCGTTGGAGGAAATGTCGAATCCCGGCGGCTCCCACTGTGGAGCCCGGCGCGAGTCTGAGGCGCTCTGGGCTTGGATGGACGGAACCGCGAGGAGACCTGCCACGAAGACGATCCAGCCTCGGACACGTAATGGCGTCATGAAATCTGCTCCTGGCCTGGAGGCGAATTGGTCAATGAATCTATCCTACCGGGCGAGACGGCTGAACGCTGTGCCGCCGCTCACGTTACGCTACGCTGCTAATGAGAACGCACATGGCCGGTCGGATCGCCGACCGGCCATGTCGCACTTTTGTACTCAGCTACTGTGGCGGGATGCGGCGCACCACCCGTCCGTTGGCATCGATGACGATGATCGGGAAATTCCGAATCAGTTCGGTGAGCGGCCGCTTGGCTGCGCGCGCGATGCGCGGCAACGTCGACGGGTTGACGACCGTGTACGCTTGCGCCGCCGCGTAGTTGACGACATACCCCAGATCTCCCATCGCGGCCACCGTCGTCAGGCTGAGCGGATTGGCTCCAGCATTGAGAAAGGCGGTCATCAGCTCATTGTCGAATACAGTCTCGCGCCAGTGGCCGTCGAAGTTGCCCGCCCCACACGTCTGGGCCGGCGGCAACCCGATGCAGTTCTCCACCGGCACCTTGACCCCACCGCTGTATCCGGCACCGCCGGTCGCATCGAACGCGGCGACCGCCTGCGCGCCGATGAAGTGCGGATCCGTCCCGCCGGTCCGCGCCGGCCCGACGAGCAGGCCGAGATCCTCCCAGACGGAACCGAATCCCAGCACGTGCCCCATCTCGTGGATGACGATCTCGTCCCATTCTCCTGCGGCGATGGCGTTCGCGATATCCGCTGTATCGAAGGTCATCAAGCCGAGGCCCGTGAGCCGGCTCCCGGTGCGGACGAGGCAGGGGAAGGCCCCACCGAGGACCTTGCCCGGCCCGTCGATGGAATCAAGCACGGCAAAGATGATGACGTCGTCGATATTCTCGTTGATGTTGGGCGTCCCAGGTCCGCACGGAGCGGTGAAGGTGGCAAAAGCGTCGGGGACATCGCCAAAGATGGTGCGTTCCCATATCGCCACCGCGCTGTCGAACCCTTCCTTCTGGGCCGGTGTGACCCCGACCGGAAACCGCACGTCGACATGGTACGCCGCCACCGCCCCAGTGGCCGAAAATGTCACGGGGTTGCCGGAAATGCTCCCACCCGTCACGGTCGCCGTCAGCGTGTTCGATCCCGTCCCGACCGACCAGCTGCCGACCGTCGCGACGCCGCTGACGTTCGTCATCACCGTGCCGCCCGTCACGCTTCCACCCCCCGTGGCGGGCACGAAATCGACCTGCACGTTTGCCACCGGCAGACTCGTCGCGTCGAGCACCTGTACCGCGGGATCGACGTTGAGCGCGAACCCGGTGAGACCCGTCTGCGCATCGCCCGCGATCGCCACGACGCTGGCCGGCGCCCCGGGCACCAGGGCCGTCGCCGCGAAGATGAACGTGAGCGCCGTGCCCGAGACCGTCGCCGTGAGATTGTTGGCCCCGGCAGCGCCGAGCGTCCAGCTCCCGACTGTCGCGATGCCGGACGCGCCCGTGGTGTCGGTGGCACCGCTTAGAGTGCCGCCGCCCGCGCTCACGCTAAACACGACAATCGCGTTCGCGACCGGGTTGTTGAACGCATCCAGAACCTTCACGGCCGGATCGATCGCCACGGCATTGCCCACGGCGGCGCTCTGGCTGTCACCCGCCTGCCGGAGGAGACTGATCGGCGGCCCGGCGGCCGCCGTCGCGGCGAACGTGACTGACGGCGCCGTGCCGGACGTGGCGGTGGCCTGCACGACTTGAGGTCCCACCGTGGTGCCCAGCGTCCAGGTGATGTCGGGAATCAGACCGGTGACATCGGTCGTGCCGCTCGGCGCGCTGAGATTGCCGCCGCCGGCCGTCACCGACAGGTTCACCGTGACATTCTGTATCGGATGCCCGCGACCGTCGTTGACCCGTACCGCCAAGGCCACCGGCAAGGCGGTGCCCACCGTTCCGGTCTGCGCGTCGCCCTTCGTCTTGACGAGCTGCGCTGCCACCTGCGCGACGGTCACGGTCGCCTGCCCGGCGACCGCACCGGAGGTCGCGAGGACCTGCGTCGTTCCATTGCCCGCCGCCGAGACAAGCCCCGCCACGCTCACCGTCGCCACGGCGTTGTCGTTGGACGACCAGGTCACGGTTGCCCCGCTCATGGTGTCGCCCCGTTGATCCAACACGACAGCCGTCAATTGCTGCGCGGCGCCGAGAGCGGCGAAATTCACCGTCGTCGTGTTGAGCTGAACCGTGGTCGCCTGCGGGACGAAGGGATCCGTGCCCTTGCACCCGACGGCCACCACGGCAATGACGGTGAGAAACGTGTAGCGGGAGCGCGGACGGCGATTCGGGACCACGGGACCTCCCTCTGGGACTTTCAAGCTACCACCTTGCGGCGCACGAGCCAGAACCCGATGCCCATGAACACGACCACACCCGCCGCGATTTTCACCCGGTACAGGACCGGATTGGCTTCGTCCGCGGGCGCCACAAACCCCAACACGATGGAAAACGCGACCGCGGCGAGACCGACGACGCCAGTCAGCGCGGTGGCGATGGTGCGCTGGCGCCGCAACTTGAGATACGCGGCGAAGATGTACAGGTAGGGAATGAAAAAGAGAATCAGCGTCGCCTGCGTGAGCAGCAAATAGGCCGACTTCACGGTCGACCCGGCGAGACCGGCGACGATGAAGAGCGTGGCGAGTCCACCCATCAGGAGCAGCGAGACATAGGGCGTCTGCCAACGCGGGTGCAGGCGTCCGAACGCTTCCGGCAGCGCTCGATCCACGCCGGCCGCAAACGGCAACCGCGCCGATCCCGACAGCCACGCACTGACCCCGCCCAAATTGCCGAGTAAGAGCAGCAGCGCGATCAGGCTCGGCATGAATCCCAGCGCGGCGACCCCGAGTCGCTCCACGAGCGCCTGCACCGCCTGCGGCATCCCGTTGGTCACGCTGATGGTTTCGTGCGGCAGGGCGACCAGCATTGCCGCCGTCCCGAGGATGTACATGGCGACGATCGCCAGGCCGGACGCGAGCACGCCGCGTCGCAGCGTCCGGGCCGGATCGTGAATTTCCCCACCGAGCGTCGGGGCCAGCTCCAAACCGGCGAACGCGAACGTCATCGTGGCGAACAGATTGATCGACGGGAGGTCGAAGTGCTCGGGCAGGAGCGACCGGGCGGTGATCGGCGTGGCACTCCCCTTCGCCACGAGTGACCAGGACGCGAACAGCACGAACAGCAGGGCCGGCACCCACGTCCCGAACCCGCCGAGGTTCGGCAGCCATTTCCCCACGCGCAGCCCCACCAGGTTGAGCCAGACGGCGAACCACAGGGCGATCAGGGACACGATCAAGATGAACGTGGTGCTGTTGCCCAGAGCGGCCGTGCGGGGACCGCCGGCGTAGGCGGCGATTGCCGCCGTGCTGACGAGCAGCGACGGGAAATAGAGCAGGTTGTTGACCCAGTATCCCCACCCGGCGACGAACGCCTGCCGCGTTCCAAACGCGCGGTTCACCCACCGGTAGATGCCGCCCGACCCGGGATCGATGTCGGCCAATTCACGCACCGCGATCGCCGAGGGAATGAAGAACACTACCATCGCGACCAGCCACACCACGAGCGACGCGAACCCGAACTGACTCGAGGACGTCGTGAGCCAGCGCAGCCCGACGATGGCACTGATGTTGAACAACACCACATCGCGGAGTCCCATGACCCGCGGTGGCTGCCCGCTGACTCGGCCGGGATCGGTCATCGCCCCTCCAGCCAGGCCTGACCCAGCCGGCGCTCGTCCTCGGCCGCGTCCGGATCGGCCTCGATGCGATACACGTTCGAGCCGGCCTCGGTGATCAGTCGCAACCCGACCTTGCCCAGGGTGCCCCCGTAGGGCAGCTCGTCCACGCCGGCCACGTACCGTTGGAAGAAATCGGTGAAATCGGTTCGCGTGATGTCGTTCACGGCCTGCCGCACATCGACGCCGGTGTAGCCGTGGCCCTGGAGGTAGTAGCTCGTGGTGGCGCCGTTCCAAAATCGCTGCCACAAGAGCCGCATCACGTCGTCCAGCGTTTTCTCCCCGGCCGTACGCGCGCGCACCTCGAGATCGACGAGCCAGGCGAGCAGCTCGCCCTTCGTGTAATAGCTGATGCTGCTGTTGCGGAGGTTAGCCTGCTGGCGCAGGGGCACGCGATCAAAGAACCACGCCGACAACGAGGCCTCCTCGGCGCTCATGGCGAGTCGTCCGGGCGTCGCCTGGAGCTGGGCAACGGCCGACGCGGCGCGTGCCAGATACTGCGCCTGGTTCCACAGACCAGCCCGGTACACCATACGCGCCCCGTAGTAGTTGGTGAACCCTTCGCCGAACCACAACGTCGACGTGTGGTTCTCGCGCGTGTAGTCCCACGGGCCCAGCTCGCGCGCGCGCAGGCGCTTCATGTTCCAGGTGTGAAAGAATTCGTGTCCGTACAGCTCGAACTGATCGTAGTACCCGGCTGCGGTCTGGAACCCGGTCGAGTCGGTGAGCGCAGTGGGCACGATGACCTGGCACGAGGTCAAATGCTCCATCCCGTCCCCGCCGCCCCGGTTGTTGCCGACGTAGTGAACGAGAAACGTGTACCGCGCGACGGGCGGATCCCCCCACATCGCGACTTCCGCCGCCACGACCCGCTTAATGCCCGCCACGAGCTCGGCGCGGGCGGCGGGCGTCGATCCCTCCGCGTGCACCAGCACGCGATACTGCACCGCACCGACCGAGAACGTATCGATCGCAAACCGATCAGAGATTTCGGTGGGGTGGTCGATGAAGACGTCGTAGTTGGGAAAGCGTTGCGTGAGCGCGCCCGGGAATGGGGCGACGACCGCCCCGTTGACCGCGGTCCACCCCTCCGGTCCGATGTAGGTGACGGCGACGGAATCGGGCTTGTGGCCCACGACGTACGGGAAGACGGTGCCCGGGTTCAGATTGACGTGCAGCGAATCGATCTGCGAGTGCGAACCGTTCAAATCGTTCCACCACACGGTCATCGCGAAATCGATCGTCGCCCGACCGCGACGCGGCGCGGGGCAGCGCACGCCCCAGGTCTGCTTGTCGCGTTTCGGCACGGGAACCGACCGGCCGTCGCACGCCGCGTGCACCTCCTGCACGTTGGCCGCGAAATTGTAAATCGCGTAGCGCCCCGGATACCACGCCGGCAGCTGAATCAGCGTCGATTCGGCGAGCGCGCCGCTGACCCGCAGCCGCACCGTGGCCGTGTGCGTCGCCGGCTGCTTCGCTTCGAACACGTAGGCGATGTCGTACCTCGGCACCCGGGTCGCCGCCGGCTGCGCCGGGAGCGGTGTCGCCTGCAACAGTCCCAGGATGCCGATGATCATGACGCGACCGGGTGCAGCCGGGCGGTGAGCCATCCCACGGCGGCGCCGAGGGCGGCGCCGGTGAGCACGTCGGTCGGAAAATGCCTCCCGCCGGCGACGCGCAGCGTTCCGACGATCCCGGCGCCGCTGTAGAGCAGCACCGCGTTGCGTTGGGCGTGCGGCAGCTGTTGTCGCACGGCCAGCGTCGTGTAGGCGGTCGCCGCCGCGAAGGCGATC
>DATFGN010000229.1:0-5998 GCA_035249405.1 Gemmatimonadales bacterium | reverse complement strand
GATTCGCCCACCGGGTTGATCTATCCCGCGATGGACACCGGGAATCTCACCTTACGCACCAACTCGGTGGCGTACGAGATCCTGGTGGACCCGAACACCGGGAAAGCGCGTGGCGTCGCGTTCGTCGACAACGTGACGAAGCAGACCTACGAGGCCAAGGCCAAGGTCGTCATCCTGGCGGCGTCGACACTCGAATCCGCGCGGCTGCTGCTCGTGTCGCGCCCCCGGCAGTATCCCAACGGCATCGGGAACTCCAGCGGTCATGTGGGCCACAACTTCTGCGAGCACGTCATGGGTCCGGGCGTCACCGGGCTCGTGCGCGATCAGGTCGGAAAGCCCCATACGCTCGACGATGGCCGACCCGGCGGGTTCTACGTCCCGCGGTTTCGGAATCTGACCGATCGCCAGCCCGGGTTCATTCGGGGCTACGGCTTCGAGGGTGGCAGCGGCCACGCGATCTTCCCGCCGGGCGCCTGGGGCACCCCGGGATTCGGCGCCGATTTCAAGAAACACGTGCGCGACTATGCCGGGGCGTTCATCAGTATGGGCGGGTTCGGCGAGGTGCTGCCGCGCTACGAGAGCTCGGTCAGCATCGATCCCGACGTCAAGGATGCCTGGGGCATCCCCGTGCTGCGGTTCAACTACCAGTTCGGCGACAACGAGAAGAAAATGGCCGAGGACATGGCCGTGACGGCGAAGGAGATGTTCGAGGCGGCGGGGATCGAGGTGATCGGCGTCGATCGCAATGTGCTCACCGAGGGGTGGTCGATTCACGAGCTGGGCACGGCGCGCATGGGGACCGATCCCAAGACCTCGGTGTTGAACCAGTTCCAGCAATCGCACGACGTCAAGAATCTGTTCGTGGTCGACGGCTCGAGTCACGTGAGCGCGTCCTGTCAGAATCCGACGTGGACGATCATGGCGCTGGCGTGGCGTTCGTGCGAGTACCTGGCGGACGAATTCCGGAAGGGGAACCTATGACGGACAACCTCTCGCGCCGCGCGATGATCGAAACCACCGCGGCGGCGCTGGCCGTGCCGCTGCTCAAGACGGGAACCGTGGCGGCACCGGCCGTCGCTCGCCCCGCGGGCTTTCTCACCGCGGCCGAGCTGGCCCTGCTCGACGAGCTCTCCGACATCATCATCCCCACGGACGCCAAGTCACCGGGGGCGCGCGCGGCGCAGGTGGCGGCCTATATCGACAGCCGGCTGGCCGAGTCGCTCGACACGGAGGAAAAGGCGTCCTGGCGCACGGGGCTGGCGGTCGTGGATGCGCTGTCTCAGGAGCTGCACGGGAAGAAGTTTCTGGAGGGCACGGCCGAGCAGCGCGTCGCGGTCGTGACGCGCATGGCCGCGGCGGAGAATGACGCCAAGACGCCGGCGGAGAAGTTCTTCAACCACGTCAAAGGCGCGACTCTGGGGGCGTACTACACGTCCAAGATCGGCATTCAGATCGACCAGGAATACAAAGGAAACGTGTACCAGCAGGGGGAGTACGCCGGATTCGACGCAGAGTGAGGTGGCCGATCCGACGACTCCGGCCTGTGGCGACGGCTGGGTACCGCGGATCTAGAACCCGCCGCCGCCACCCCCGCCGCCGCCACCGCCCGACGACCCGCCGCCCCCGAACCCCGATCCCCCGGAGCTGCGCGGCGAAGAGGACATGGTCGAGCTCACCTTGCTGGACATGAGCCCCAGGTTGCTCGAGAAACGACTCGGGCTGAAGGTGATGCCGGGAGCGCCCGTGTACCACGTCGGGGACTGGCTGAGAATTCCCTCGAACGCCTTCGCCCATTTCTGCTCGACCCCGAATGCCATGGCGTAGGGGAGGTAGCGATCGAACAGCTCCGGCTTGCTCAGGATCACCCGCTTGAAATGCTCGGACTCCACGCGCCGCAGGAATTCCTCGAACCCCAGCACTCCTTCCAGTACGCGCGCACCCGTTTCCGTGCGGGCCGGCATGATTCGCGAGAAGATGAACAGGATCAGCGCGACGAGCACACCGGCGATCAGGAACGGCACCGGCGTCATGAGCAATCTGCCGGACAGGGAGCTCCCGCAGCCGCCGACCAGCACGCCCGCGAGAATCGCCCCACCCACCCAGCGGCCGCGCACGCGATCGGGCCGCGCGTGGTAATAGCCGCGCGTGAGCAGCTCGTCGAATAAACTGTTCTTGATCCCGGGGAGCTTGCTGTAGAACTCGTTTTCGAGGTCGGACAGCTCGACGGTCATGCCTCGTCCCGAGAACACCCCGTCGAGCACCTTCTGCTCGTGCGGCTGCAGGGCAGCCGTCCCGGCTGCCGGCTCGAGGCGGTGCAGCAGGTACTCTCGCGAGCCGATCAACCCCAGGAGCTTGCGATCGTCCCGCTCTTCGATGCGCAGGAACCCGCGGACGGCGAGATCCACAAGGGTCGCCGTGATGTCGCGCATGTCGGCGGAGTTGTCGAGCAACACACCCGCCTCCCCCGGGGTGAGCCCCCCGGGTGGCTCGTACTGTACGGCGACGGGGAGCGCTCGAGGGTCGCGGCCGCGGCGACGCCAGACGAGGAAGGCCAGGATGAATACGGGGATCGGAATGGCGAGCGGCCAGTTGCTCGCCAGAATACCGGTCACGCGCTCCGCCGTACTGGGCGGCGTCACGATGCCCTTGTCCCACCCGACCACGACGGTCAGTCCTTCGTGGTATCCGAGGGCGTGCGGCATGGCGACGCGCACCGTCGTGCCGCTTTGCTCGAGCGTCGCGTCGCGGGCGGTCGAGCCGTACGCCCCGTTGAAGGCGATGGACCGGACGCCGGTTGCTCCCGACGGCAGCTCGACCGTGGCCGAGGCCGCCTGCAAGGGCACGTCCCATTCGTCACCGGTCACGTTCCAATACAGCTCGTCGTGGTCCTCGAAAAACCGCAGCCCGTTGCGGGCGCGGTAGTGCAGCACGACGGTCCGCGTGGCATTCTCGGCACCCGGGACCCAAATCTTGTACTTCGCATAGTGCCGCTCGCGGCTCGCCTCGAGGCGCAGCGACCGGCCGTCGGCGTCCGTGGCGCGCACCTGATCGAGCCGCAACGTCCAATTGAAACCCTGGGGCGTGTGGTAGTTGACCGGAATGGTGCGGTAGATCCCGTTCCACGATCCGGTGAATCGCGCCACGATCGTTTCCGTCACGTCGATCGACGCGTCGGGCCGGACCAGGATCGTGGCGTCGAACCGCTCGATGGCGAGCTCGCGCTGGGCCAGCGCGGGCGTCGTCCACAGGACGAGCAGGGGCAGCCAGAGATGGCGGCGGCTCATGCGCCGGTTTCCACTTGGGGTACGGCCCGCTCCGAAGGATCGTCCAGACCGAAGAACTCGCGCGGGGCGAATCCCATGATCCGGGCGATGAGGAGGGTGGGGAAGCGTGCGAGCGCCGTGTTGAAGTCGCGGACGACGGCATTGTAGTAGCGGCGGGAGTTCTGCAAGTGATCCTCGACCTCGGTCAGTGTCCGCTGCAAGGCGACGAAGCTCGCGGCCGCCTGGAGGTCCGGGTAGGCCTCGGCGACGGCGAAGATGCGCCGCAGGCCGGTGCCCACGGGATCCTCTTCACGGGCGCGTTCGGCCGGGCCGCTCGCCGCGAGCGCCCGGCTGCGCGCGGCCACGAGGGATTCCAGAGTGCCGCGCTCGTAGCCTGCGTGACCCTTCACCACGGCCACGACCGATGGAATCAGGTCGTGGCGCCGCTTGAGTTGGACGTCGATGTCGGCCCAGGCGTTCGCCGCGAGCTGGCGCAGCCGAGTCAGGCGGTTGAACGTGACGGCCACCCAGAGCAGGGCGACCGCGGCAATGGCGGCGGCGAGTCCCATTAGCGCAGGCGGACCAGCTCCGCCTCCGAGGCGATGAACGCGAACGCCGGCCAACCGCCCGAGCCCACGGAGCGCACGAACCACGGGCGGGCGCGCGTGGTGTCTCCCTTGACCAGGTACCAGTTGCCGATGCCGTAGCTCAGTGTCGCGATCGCGATGTCGGTCGAGTCGGCCGCTGTGATCAGGCGCTCGGGGTCGGCGAGCCCGCGATAGAGCTGGAGCCGCTTGGTGTATGCGTTCTCCGGGGGCAGTGAGTCGGGGAGGTGCAGGAGCAGCTCTGCAGCTTCCGCCGCTCGTCCGGCCCGCGACAGCGACATCCACGACCAGTCGAACGAGCCGGCACGCTCGCCGGGCTCTGGCGCCATCGGGCGGGCATGCGCGAATGCGTCCGCGGCGCCCGCATAGTCGCCGGTCACGTAGCGCACGATGCCGAGGTGATACCAGCACCCGTACAGCGTGGAATCGAGCGCCAGGCCGTGCTCGAGATCGGCTCGCGCCAGATCGAGCTGGCGAGTGGAGAGGTAACGGTGCCCGCGCCAGCGATACAGGACACCGTTATTCGGGGCGATGGCGATGCCGCGCGTGAAGGTCGCGATCGCTTCCCGGTAACGGCGGATGGCGGATTGCGCGATCCCGAGCTGGATGATGCGTTCGACGTTTTGCGGATCGGCGGCGAGCGCCGATTCGGCGCGCGCGACGCCGCCGGTGTCGGGCTGAGAGGCGTAGCTGACGCCGGCGGGTGAGCGATACTGGGTCGTTTGTGCCGCCACCGCTGCGGGCGCGAGGAAGCCCAGCATCGCGACAAGCGACCTCCAGGGAATCGCCTGATGGTTGGTCATGTTGCCCCCAGCGCGCGAACGGCCGCGGCCACGAGACGCACCTTGGCCCCGTCGGCAGCCGTTCGGGCATCGGCGTCGAGCTGGGTCGCCAGTGCGGTGAGCGCGGTCTTTCGAGCCGAGCCGGTCTTTCGCTCCGCCGCCGTAAGTGCCGTGCGGACCGCGCTGATCCGCCCGACCGCGAGCCCGTGCGAGCGCTCCAGCTGGTCCAGGTAGGCGCGCGCGACGACGAAGCTCGCCGGCCAGACGACGCGCTGCTGATCCTGGACGTTCTGGTCATCGCGATGGACGAGCTTCGCTGCATCGATCTCGTTCTGCGACAAGAGCGGACTCGGGGTGAGCTCAAGCACATCGAGGCCGCGAGCGATCTCGGAGCTGTAGATGTAGCCGTTGTACCAATAGGCGGACCACGAGCCCGCCGCCTGGAGACGCGTCGAGTCCATCGGCCCGCGGTCGAAGAAGGCGATCTCCATCGGGTGCTTGGGGTCGGTCCAATCGAACACCGAGACGCCGCCCTGATACCAGCCCTGCACCATGATGTCGCGTCCGGGGACGGGGATCAGGTTTCCGTTGTGCGCGACGCAGTTCTCCTGCGCCGTCTGTGGCGCCGGAAGCTTGTAGTAGCTCTGGAAGGTCAGCCCCCGATTCTGGATCGTGAAGATCGCGTTCGCGCCCCACTCGGGACGGTCGGTCGCGCGACACTTGGGTCCGAGGCCGCCGCCCCATTCATCGGTGAACAGGACCTTGGTGCCGTCGTTGTTGAACGTCGCCGAGTGCCAATACGCGAAATTCGAGTCAGCGGCTGCGGCAACCCGCGTCGGGTGGGCCGCGTCCCGGATATCGATCAGCAGGCCGTAGCCGGCGCAGGCCCCGCCGGCGAGTTCGATCGCCGGATAGACGGTGATGTCGTGGCACTGGTCCGGACCGGGGCGAACGCCTCCGGTCGACGGCGGACCCTTGAACATCAGGTCCACGATGCCCTGGATGCCGTTGCGCAGCGCGGTGCTGTCGGCCGCCGTGGGCGCGCCCGTGCCCCCCCGTGCCCGCACGATGCTGTCGAGCATGGCTTGGGCGAACGGCGGCGGCACGATCTCGTCCAGCCCATCGATTTTCACGGTGAACGCGCCCTGGGCGCGCGCGGCAGCCGCTTCCCGCGCGGCGGCGATGGAGTCCGCGAGCGTCGGACCGTGGGTGACGGGCTCCGTGAGCGCCGCGAATATCCGTGGGCGGTTCACGATCCGCGCTTGCTCGGGAGCGGCGAGCGGTACGCGGATGACCTCGATGCGAAACAACGCCGAGCTCGTATCCTGCTCCGGCGCAGCCGCGGAGC
>DATFGN010000228.1:0-4586 GCA_035249405.1 Gemmatimonadales bacterium | reverse complement strand
CGGGAGCTCGCCAGCCTCCGGGTGCTCGGCTTCTCACGCGCCGAGACCTCGCGGATCCTTCTGGACGAGCAAGCCGTGCTCGTGCTCGCGGCCCTCCCCCTCGGCTTCGTCTGGGGGTACGGCGGCGCTGCGCTGCTCGTCCGGGCCTTCGACACGGAGCTGTACCGCCTTCCGTTCGTGCTCCGCCCTGGCACGTACGGCTACGCCGTCGTCGTGATCCTCCTGGCCGCGGTCGTGTCAGCCTTGATCGTGCGCCGCCGTATCGACCGCCTCGATCTCGTGGCGGTCCTGAAGACTGGAGACTGACCCGATGAGGCTCCGTCGCCGAGGTATCGCCTGGGGAAGCGCGGGAGTCGCCGCAGCGGCCTTTCTCGTCTACACCCTGCGGCCCACTTCCCTCTCCGTCGATACCGCCACCGCCGCCCACGGACCGCTGCGCGTCACCATCGATGACGAGGGCCGCACCCGTGTGCGAGATCGCTACGTCGTCATGGCGCCGGTCGCCGGCCGCGTGTCCCGGATCACCCTCGAGGAAGGCAGCCCAGTCGCACCCGGGACCGTCGTCGCCGAATTATCGGCGGCACCCCTGGATCCGCGCGGACGCCTCGAAGCGGCTGCGCGGTTGCGGGCAGCGGAGGATGCGCAGCGCGCGAGCGTGGCAGCGGTGACCGAAGCCCGTGCAGCGCTGGCCCAAGCCCGCCGGAACCGCGTCCGAGCCGAGTCACTGTTTTCTATGAACGCGCTGTCCGTCGACCAGCGCGAACAGGCCGCGCTGGCCGAAACAACTGCGGTGCAGCGTGTCGAAGCGGCCGAGTTTCGCAGTCAGGCCGCGGCGCACGATGTCGAGCAGGCCCGCGCCACGGTATCGACCACCCGTGCCACGGGTGTGCTGCGGCTGCGCGCGCCCGTGCGCGGCCGGGTACTGCGAATTCCCGAACAGAGCGAGCGCGTGGTCGCCGCGGGGACTCCGCTCCTGGAGCTTGGCGATCCGAATCGACTCGAGATCGTGATCGACCTGCTGTCCGAGGATGCCGTGAAAGTCCAGCCGGGAGACCGAATCATCGTCGACGACTGGGGCGGGGACCATGCGCTCGAAGGGCACGTGCGTCGGGTGGAGCCGGCGGGCTTCACCAAGGTCTCGGCTCTGGGGATCGAGGAGCAGCGGGTGAACGTCGTCGCCGACTTGGACGAGACGCCACCCCAGCTCGGCGACGGCTACCGGGTCGAGGCGCGCGTCGTGCTATGGGAAAGCGCGTCAGTGCTCAAAGTCCCCGGGAGCGCCCTGTTTCAAGACGGCGACGGTTGGGCCGTATTCCTTGTCCGTGACGGCCGCGCGCGCCGGCATGTGGTGCAAGTCGGCCACCGCAATGCGCTGGAAGTGGAAATCACGGGTGGCTTGTCCGCAGGCGACGCGATCGTCCTTCACCCAACCGATAAGCTCGCGGACGGTGTTCGCGTCGCCGCCCGCGCGCGATAGAGCCGCGCCGGAACGGCGTGATTCTGTGGCTGGCGGATCATCGCTGTCGAGCCGACGCCCGCCGAGTGGCCGTTTTCGGCCTGGTGGCCAGAGCGCGTTCCGGCGAAACCGGCACCACGAGAAGCGACGTGGGCAGGTTGTTCAGCAGCCGCTCAGTAACGCTGCCCAAGAGCAGCCGCTCCTGCCAACCCTTTCCGTGCGACCCGACCACCACGAGGTCGGCGCCGCGCTGGAGCGCCTCCCGTTGAATCGCCTCGATCACCTGCCCGCCCCGCGCTACGGTCTCGATGCCGCGCGCGCCGAACCACGGCCACACCTTTCGCCCCAGCGCCTGCACCGCGCGCCGCGAATACTCGGCCTGCGCGAGCGGGGTCGTGAGCCCAGGCAGCGACAGTGGCGGCTCGATCACGCTCAGAGCGACTAGCTCCGCGCCCAGCGTGGTGGCCAGCTCCCACGCGAGCGTGGCCGTCGGAACCGCGGCCTCCGAGAGATCGACGGCGACGAGGATGCGCCGGAACGGCGCATCGTCCGCCCGCTGAGCCGTCACGAGCACCGGCAGAGCGACGCTCCGGACCACATCGATCGCCGTGCTGCCGCCGACCCAGCGACGCAACACGGTGTGGTGTTTGCCACCGAGCACGATGAGGTCGGCGTCGAGCTCGCGGGCCACGTCGCGCAGCGCGATCGCGGGTCGACCGGGGCGGACGATCATGCCCCGGATCACCTCGTCCGGTGCATGGCCGGCGAGCGCCCGGCCCGTGGCCGCCCGTTCGGCGTCGATCAGCGCGGCGCGCAGCTCCGCCGCATGCTCGGCCAGATCGTCGTCACCGAAGGCGACCCACCATTCGCGCACAGCATGGACCGGCGTGCAGTTCCCACCCGTCGCGCGGGCCAGTCGGACCGCGAGCGCCAAGGCGGCCGCAGCCTGGGGAGAGTCATCCACTCCGGCCAGAACCCGTTCCCAGTGCATTGGCACCTCCTCCGCTGCAACGTTCTGCTCCAGGCCCTGAAGAGAGAGTGAGGGTTTGTTGAGAATCCCGATCGACGCGGAGGGCTCACGCCGGCTTCACACGACTTTCAGAGACGGGCTGCCAGCTTGTCCTCAAGAGAAAGGAGACTCCTCATGCAAGTTCGCCGCGTGCTGAGTGCCATCAGTATGCAGTCGCTTGGGCCCCGCGCCGCGCTGGCGGGCGCCGAGATCGCGGCGCTCGCCCACGCCGAGCTGGTCGTCCTCACGGTGTTGCGGGACCCCTGGGAAGTCTTGCGCCCTGATGAGATCGAGGGTCTCCGGCGGTTGCACATCGGGTCCCCCGCATCCATTGCGGCGGAACGCGCCTCGAAACAGCTCGCAGACCTCGTGCGCCCGGCGGTCCTTTCGGCACCGAGCGTGACATACCGTGTCGCCTTCGGGCTCCCGAGTGTGGAGATTGCCCGCAGCACCGAGGAAACGGGGGCCGATCTGATCGTGATCGGTTGTGGGGACGAGGTGGTGCAGCGCGGGCAAGAGAGCGTTACCGCGGCGACGCTGCGGCGCAGCCGGGTGCCCGTGCTCGTGGCCCCGCTGCGGCACCGGGTGTGTCGCCGCATTCTCGCGTGCGTGGACGACTCCCCCAACGCCACCGCGGTGCTGGATGCGGCACTGGCCTTGGGTGAATACCAGGGTGCCCACGTCGTCGCCCTGCACGTCGAGCCGTCGCCGGCCGGGCCGGCGGCCCCCGGCGGGGCCAGCTGGTTGCGTCGCCTCGACGGGGCGCGCGAAAGCCATGGGACGGCCGTTGCCGAGTGCGAGACTGTCGTGCGTCAGGGGGACCCCGCGACGGAGATCCTCGCGCAAGCGGCGGACGACACCGACCTGATCGTGTTCGGCTATCGGCGTGGGCTGCGCTACGGGAACACCGGGGCGATCGGCACCGTCGCGGTGCGACTGCTCAGGCGGGCCGAGTGCGCGTTGCTGGCCGTGCCGGTGTAACGGACTGGCAGCGTCAGACGCGCGTGGCGGCCACCGCGGCGACGATGTCGGTCTGCGAGATCACCCCGACCAATGCACCGCGCTCCTCGACGAACAACCGCTGCACCTTTCGCTCTAACATACGGTGGGCGACGTCCCGCACATCCTCATAGGGGTACGCGGTGACCGCCCAGGGTGTCATGATCTCGAGCACCAGCGTGCGCTCGAAGAGCAGCTCGCGTTCGGCCGGATCGTGGCAGCGGCTTTCGGCCTCGAGCACGTCGCGCGTGCTGCAGATGCCCACGGCCCGGCCCTGACGATCGATTACCGGCAGCGCGGAAACACCGGTCTCGGTGAGGGCCGCAACGGCATCGGCGACGGTCGCATCCACATCGAGCGTCTGCAGATTGGTGTGCATGATCTCGGCGACCCTCATACTGCCTCCTAGAGTCGGGCGCCAGCGACGGCGCCCACGATGTCGGATTGGGACAACACGCCCACCAGGACGCCTTCGTATTCGACAAACACACGGTGGATCTCGCGGTAGAGCATTTGCCGGGCCGCGTCATGCACATCGAGGTCCGGGTCCACCGTCACCGGTTTGGCCGTCATCACGTCCCGGACCAGGGTGGAGTCGAGAATTTCACCACGCCGTTCGGAGTCCGCCGAATCGGACAGGAGCTGCAGCACATCGCTCATGGAAATCACTCCGACCAGACGGTTCCGGCCCTCCACGACGGGGAGGCCTGAGACGTGCTGCTCGGCGAGCGTCACGACGGCCTCCGCGACGGTCTGGTCTGGGCCGATCGTCTCAAGCGTCGTGTGCATGATGTCGGCGACTCTCATGTCTCCCCCTTGCGGTGAGGTCGAATGACCCTGCCCTTGCAAGCTCACCCGCTGAGACTGAAGCGCGGATGAAGGGAGCCTGAAGGCATGACACGTCGCAACGCCTGCGCCCTCACCCCGCCTTCACCGTCAGTTCACAGGACCGGGATGATCGTCTACGTGGTCAGCAACGAGGAGAAACCATGCTCACGGTACGGGATCTGATGACCCGGGATGTGGCAACCATCGCTCCGGAGAACACGCTGCGCGCAGCCGTCGAGCTGCTCAACGCACGCCACGTGACCGGGGCCCCGGTCACGGTCGGAGCGCGATTGG
>DATFGN010000227.1:0-2406 GCA_035249405.1 Gemmatimonadales bacterium | reverse complement strand
GCTGACCTTCGCCCTGGGTCGGATCGCGAGTCCCGACGCCGTGCAGGCGCTGATCAAGATGGCGCAACCGGCGGGGAAATTCTTCGGCCGCAAGCCGAGCGGGATTCGGATCACCGCCGTCGAGGCGCTGCGGGTGGCGGGCACGCCGGCGGCCGTAGGCACGCTACAAAGCCTCAGCAACGACAGCGACAAGCAGGTCCGGGCTGCTGCTCAGCAGGCGCTGAGCGAGCTCAACATCAAGCGTTCCTGAACCGACTCACTCGACAATAAAGCGGGTCTGGGGCGTCAGGCGCCGGGCGAAGCTCGCCAGCAGCCGGGCGGCGCGGTCGACGTCCTCCAGTGCCACCATTTCATTCGGGCTGTGCATATAGCGATTCGGCACCGATACGAGGCCGGTCGGGATGCCGCGCAGCGCGTTGTGAATCGCATCGGCGTCGGTGCCGGTGTCGCGCGGGGCGGCCTGAACGGTGTAGGGGATCTTCTCGTCGTTCGCGCATTGCACCAACAGATCGAAGACCGGGGGACTCACGGCCGAGCCGCGTGAGAACGTTGGGCCCGTGCCGAGCTTCAGATCGCCGCCCTGCTTCTTGTCCGCCCCGGGCCAGTCGGTCGAGTGTGTGACGTCCACCACCAGCGCGACCTGCGGGTCGATCCCCACCGCGCTGGTGCGGGCGCCGCCTCCGGTCCAGGCGATCTCCTCCCGCGTCGTGGCCACGGCGAATATCGCGGCGTGCGCCGGTCGCTCCTGCGCCAGCAGCCGGAGCGCCTCGGCTACGACATACGCGCCGATCCGGTTGTCGATGCTGCGCGAAACCAGGCGGCCGCCCGGGAGATCGAGGCTCGCGGCATCGAGCACGGCGGGATCTCCCACGTTGACCCGCGTGAGGGCGTCCTCCCGCTTGCAGGCCCCGATGTCGATCCACAGGTCCGTGATCTGGGTGACTTTGTCGAACTCCTCCTTCTTCATGAGGTGCGGTGGCTTCTTGCCGATCACGCCGCGCACCGGCCCCGCGGGCCCCACGATGACGACCCGTTGTCCCACGAGGACCTGGGAATCCCAGCCGCCAATCCCTGCGAAGTAGCAGAAGCCGTCCTCGTCGATGTGCGTGATCTGCAGGCCGATCTCGTCGATATGCCCGGCCAGCATCAAGCGCGGGCTGCCCTTGTGGTTCACGATCCCGAGCGAGTTGCCGTGCGCGTCCGCGCGCAGCTCGTCGGCGAAGCCCTTCACCTCTTCGCGCCACACGCGCGCCGGTTGGGTTTCGAAGCCCGAGGGACCGGGCGAATCGAGCAGACGCTTCAGGAACCCGAGCGAGCCAGTGGTCATGGGAACGAGGCGAAAAGGAAGATGGGCAGGGGTCCCACGAGCCGCACGCGGCGCCAGATGCTGTCGGCGGCGCTGCGGTTCGCGAATCGGGCCTGGAACCCCGAGCGCACCGGAATCATGTCCGCGGTGATCCTGCCGTCCGGCGCGAGGTCAAAGGTGAAGATCGCCGTGTAGGCCGTCCACGGCGCGCCCTGCTTGAAGATGAAATTCCCCATCGAGAAGACGATCGGCTTTCCCTGGTACCACTCCACGGGTTGCAACACGTGGGGATGGTGGCCCAGGCACAGATCGGCACCGGCATCGACGGCGCCCTGGAAAAAGATCCGCAGCCGGTCGTCAGGGTCTTCAGCCAGCTCGGTGCCGGCGTGAACGCTGACGACCACAACATCGGCGGCTCGCGTAGCCTTGATGCGACGGATGGCGGGGTAGAGCCACGCCGAGTCGGCGTAAGCGATATAGCGCGATCCGACGTGGGTGAAGAATCGGCCCGGCGCCGGGTTGTAGGCCCGCGTCATGGCGAAGAAGGCGATGCGCCACCCGTTGCGCTCGATGATGGCGGGCCGGTGCGCGTCCACGAGGGTCCGGCCGGTCCCGGCATGAGGCAGGCCGACGCGGTCGAGCTGTTTCACGGTCTCGAACACGCCCGTCAGCCCGGCATCCCACGCGTGGTTGTTGGCGGTGCTCACCACGTCGAAGCCGGCGCGTAGCAGCGCATCCGCCGCGACGGGCGGTGCGCTGAAGACGGGGCTGCCGGTCCGCTCGTAGGGATGCCCGACCGGGGCGATGGGACTTTCGAGGTTGCCGAACAGGATGTCCGCTGCCTGCAGTGTGTCGTGGACCGCGCGGAAGGGGTAGAGGGTGTCACCCTTGAGCAGGTAATCCCACGTGACCGCACGGCCGAGGTTCAAGTCGCCCACGGCGAAGATGCGCAGCGCGCCGCGTGGCGGGGGAACCGTCGCCGGAACGTCTGACCGTGGTGGAGGAGCCGGCTGCGCGGGTTGCTGCAGCAGGGCGGCGAGCATGTGGGTCGTCGTGAGGGTCACCGAGAGCACGAGCGGTCCATTCCTCGATTGCCAAAA
>DATFGN010000226.1:0-6220 GCA_035249405.1 Gemmatimonadales bacterium | reverse complement strand
CGCACCTCAACGAGGTCGTGTCGCTCGAGCCCGGCGGATCGGTGCGCGACCTGGCGCGCCGCCTCGCGGCGCTGCACCCCACGCGCGGCCTCGACCTGCACGGCTCGCTGCGCAGCTCGGCGCTGCGGTTGCTGGTGCGGTGCCCGTGGCGCGGCTACGCCAAACGCAAACTCGCCCGCGGCCTCCTGATTTCCACCAAGATCGACGTGTACGGTCGACCGGTCCCGGTCGTCGACCGCTACTTTGAGGCGGCCCGCGGCCTGGACGTCCGCCCCGACGGTGCGTCACCGGAATTCTTCATTGATCCGGATGTCCGCACGAAGATCAACCAGTGGATCGTGCAACGCCGTCTCTTTGGCTCGCCGCTCGCCGTGCTCGCCCCCGGCGCCGCGCATGCGACCAAACGCTGGCCGATCGACCGGTGGCAGGCCCTCGCGGCGCGGTTGCGAGCCGATGGATACGTGCTGGCCGTCGTCGGTGGGGAAGCGGACCGCGCGCTGTCACAGGCACTGGGACCGGACGCGGCGATCGCATCCGGAGACTTCTCCCTCCAGGAGACCGGGGCGTTACTCGGTCGCGCGCGCGTGCTCGTGTCGGGCGACACCGGCGTCATGCACATGGCCACGGGCGTCGGCACCCCGGTGGTCGCGTTGTTCGGACCCACCGTTGAGCAGTTTGGATTCTTCCCCTTCCCCGCTCGATCCGTAGTCCTGCAGCGCCAACTCGACTGCCGCCCGTGCTCCAAGTTGGGCGGCCCGTACTGCCCCATGGGACACCATCGCTGTCTGGAGGACATCGCCCCGGAAGAGGTCGCGGCGGCGGTGGCCCGGCTCGTCGCATGACCGCCCCGGTCTCGGGCAGCGAAGCTCGGCTCGTGGAGCTCGTGGCGGAGGCGGAGCGCGGACCGATACGCGACGGGCTGTACGCGCTGTGGCTGGTGTTGCGGGTGGCGGAATCGCTGTTGCCGCCCCAGCCCGTGAGCATCAAGAATCATCGCCGCCGCCTGCAAGCGCTCGAGGCCCGGCTGGGAGGGCTCGCGCTCCCCGCGCCCTTGAAACGCGCGCTCGCCGCCGCGCGAGCCCATCTCGAGCCCGGCACCGCCGCGGCCGCCGCCATCGCCCTGGGGCAGCTCGTCGCCCCGGCTCGAGAGGTGTTGGGCACCGAAGCCGCCAACGCCGTTCAGTCCGCGGCGGCCGGAGCGCGGACGGCGCGCTTACATTAGAAGCATGTCCACGTCCCGGCTGCCGCGACGCCCCACGCTCGAATCCCTGGTGCAACGGGTCGACGCCCAGCCACCTGGGCAGATCTCCGGCGACACCATTCCAACCGGCTTCCCCTCGCTCGACAAGCTCTTGGGTGGAGGACTGCGCCGCCGCGATCTGGTCGTGCTGGGCGGCGACGTCGGATCCGGGAAGTCGTCGCTGGCGCTGGGCATCGCCCTGCGCGTCGCGCAGCAGGAGCTGGGTGTGGCGTTGCTGTCCGGGGAAATGGACGAGGAGCGGATCATGGAGCGCGCCCTCGCCATCGAAGGTCGTGTTTCCATGGACGAGCTCCGGTCCGCGCAGCTGAACGATCAGATGCGGGCCGGCATCGGCGCCGCCGCCGTGCGGCTGCGCGGGCTGCCGCTGACGCTGTTGTCCCTCTCCGGCCCCGACCTCGAGACGGTCGTAGGGCGTCTCGATCGCCTGGACCGGCTGGCGCTCGTCGTTCTCGACTATCTCCAATTGGTGCCCCCACCCGTCGGCGTCCGCGGTGGCCAGGACGAAGAACTGGCCACCGTGCTGCGTCACCTCAAGGCCCTGGCCCTCGAGCGCCAGGTGGTGCTGCTCGTCGTTGCCCAGCTGCCGCGCTACGCGCCGGGACGGACCAACCCCCGACCGCACCTGGATGACTTCGGACACCTGGGGGCGGTGAAGCAGCACGCCGACCAGATCCTGGGACTGTATCGGGAGGAGATGTACCACCCCGGGTACGGCATGGAAGGCGCGACGGAGCTGCTGGTGGCGAAGAACCGAAACGGACCGACGGGGTTTGTGGACCTGTACTTCTATCGCCGCTGGATGCGATTCGAGGACATGCTGGACCCTACTTGACGGAATCCCTCCGCTGCGCCGTATCGGTCGTCGTTGGCAAAGCGCCGATCATCGAATAAGTCGTTCCCGGCCCGCCGACGTTGGGTCGCAACGTGATCCACACGGGACGGTCACCCTTGGTCGCCAGGATCGAGATCGCGCCGTCCTGACCGGTGACATCGCTCTGCAGCGTCCACCCGTTCACCACCAACGCCTGGCGGAACCACTTGGCAATGAGCGCCGCCGAATCGACGCTCGTGAGCGTGATCTGAGCCGCATCCGCTCCTGCGGTCATGGAGACCTGCGTGGAGTACGGATAGACGAGCATGTCGCTCAGGGTCTTCTGCACCATGGGCCGGGGATCCGGCGCGCGCTGGCGGTCGCAGGCGGTCGCGGCAAGGGCAAGCAGCACGGGGAACACGGAGCGGCGGAGCATCGCGCCGTATGCTACCCGTGGCGTGCCCGGACGGTCAAGCAGTAAGTTGCAGGAGAGCGAGGACGCCATGGCTGGCCACAGCAAGTGGAAGCAGATCAAGCGGAAGAAGGCCGTCACCGATGCGAAGCGGGGCGCCGTCTTCACGCGGCTGATTCGGGAAATCACCATCGCCGCCAAGGCCGGGGGCGGTGATCCCGGCGGGAATCCCCGGCTGCGCACCGCCATCGACGCCGCCAAAGCCGAGAACATGCCCTGGGACAACATCGACCGTGCCATCAAGAAAGGCACAGGCGAGTTAGAAGGGGTCCAGTATCAGGAAGTGACCTACGAGGGGTACGGTCCGGGCGGCGCCGCGATCATGATCGAGGTGACGACCGACAACCCCAACCGCACCGTCGCGGAGATCCGGCACCAGTTCTCGAGGCACGGCGGTAACCTCGGAGCGGCCAACTCCGTCGCCTGGATGTTCGACCGCAAGGGTCAGATCGCGCTCGATGCCGCGAAGACCGAAGAGGATGCCGTGATGGAAGCGGCCCTGGACGCCGGCGCCGACGATTTGGTGAGAGACGGCGACACCATCCTGATCACCACTCCACCCGCCCGGCTGCACGCCGTGCAGGACGCGCTCAAGGCAAAAGGCCAATCCGCGCTCAGCGCGGAGATCGCCCTGTTGCCGAAAAGCTCCGTGCGGGTCGAAGGTGGAGACGCCAAGAAGCTGCTCGCACTGGTGGAGGTGCTCGAGGAGATGGACGACGTGTCGAAGGTGTCCTCGAACTTCGACATCGACGCCGAAGCGATGGCCGAAGTCGGCGGGTGACGTGAAGGTCCTGGGGATCGACCCGGGTACCTCGGTCACCGGCTACGGCGTCGTCGAATACGGCAACGGGACGCCGGGATTCGGCCGCCTCGTCGAATGTGGCGTGATTCGTCTCACCACGCGCAGTGCCCTTCCCCGCCGCCTGGCCGAGCTGCACGAAGGCATCCTGGACCTCATCGCGCGCCACCGGCCGACCGCCCTCGCTCTCGAGGATGCCTTCTATCATAAGAACGTGCGCACGACGCTCGTGCTCGGCCATGCCCGCGGCGTCGTATTGCTCGCCGCCCAGCAGTCCCGCCTGGAAATCGCGGAATACGCCCCGGCAACGGTGAAAAAGACCGTCGTCGGCGCCGGCGGCGCGCCCAAGGCGCAAGTAGCGGCCATGGTGGCGCGGCTGCTGCGCCTCAAGCATGCGCCCCGGCCCGCCGACGCGGCCGACGGCGTGGCGGTGGCCCTGACCCACATTATCCGCGGGTGATCGCTTCCATCTCCGGCCGCCTCGTGACCAAGCGCGCTGACCGCGTGCTGGTGCAAACCGCGGGCGGAGTCGGATACGAGGTGGTGGTGCCGCTGGGCGTGATGGAACGCCTGCCGGCCGCGGGCGAGACGGTGACGCTCGCCACCGAGCTCGTCGTCCGCGAAGATGGCTGGTCCCTGTACGGGTTTCTCGAGACGGCCGAACAGCAGCTGTTTCAGAAGCTGTTGACGGTGAGCGGAGTCGGTCCCCGGATCGCCGTGGCTCTGCTGTCGACCCTCGGCGCCGAGCGCGGGACGCGGGCGATTCAAAAGAAGGACATCGCCGCGCTGTCTTCGGTGAGCGGGATCGGCAGGAAGCTGGCCGAGCGGCTGGTGCTTGAATTGGGCGACAAGCTCGGCGAGCTTGGGAGCGCGACGGTTGCGCCGGTGAGTGGACCGGCCGAGGCAGCGCTGACGGCCCTGGAACGCCTCGGCTACGGCGCGGCCGAAGCCGAGCGGGCGTTGCGCCAGGCCCTCGCGGGCGACGGCGAATCGGCCGACACCGAAGTGCTCGTGCGCCGCGCGCTGCGCACGCTCACCACCAAGTGACCATGGATACCATGACCGCGGTTCCGATGACCACCGCTGAATGGATCTGCACCCGCTGCGGGTCCACCAACCGGAAACTGGTACCGGAAGGGGTCACCACCTCATTCGACGCGTGCGTGACCTGCCACACCAAACACCAAATCGCAGCCGAGGCACGGCCCGTACGGTGGTCGTCCCGGCCCAAAGGGAAATAGGGACCGGGTGAGCCGCTCCGAGGTAACGACCCCCGAGGCGCTCCCCGACGAACGTCTGTCCGACGCGGCATTGCGCCCCTCGAGTCTCGATGAGTTCGTCGGGCAGTCCAAGGTCAAGGAATCGCTGCAGATCGCCATCGACGCGGCCAAGCGGCGCAAGGAGCAAATCGATCACGCGCTGTTCTTCGGCCCGCCCGGCCTGGGCAAGACGACCCTCGGGCTGCTGATGGCGCGTGAGCTGGGCGTCAACATCCGCATCACGTCGGGACCGGTACTGGAGCGGCCTGGTGATCTGGTGGGGATGCTCACCGGCCTCAAAGCCGGCGACATCCTGTTCATTGACGAAGTGCATCGCCTGCGGCCCGCTCTGGAAGAGTTCTTGTATCCGGCCATGGAAGAATTCCGCGTCGACGTGCGCATCGCCGACGGTCCGCATGCCCAGACGATCCCGATGCAGCTCGAGCGATTCACCCTGATCGGGGCGACGACCCGGTTCGGGCTGCTCACGCCACCGATGCGCGCGCGCTTCGGCATCGTCGAGCGGCTGCACTATTACCCGCCCGACGACCTCGCCCAGATCGCGAAGCGCTCAGCCGGCATTCTCAACGTTCCGGCCGATGCCGCCGGTATCGCGGAGATCGCCCGTCGCAGTCGCGGTACGCCGCGGGTCGCCAATCGTTTGCTCAAGCGGGTGCGCGACTACGCGCAGGTGCGCGCCGAGGGGAAGATCACCGGTCCGGTTGCCATCGAAGCGCTGCAGCGACTCGACGTGGATGAGTTCGGACTCGACGACATGGACGCCCGGATCCTGAAATCGATCATCGAGCAGTTCGACGGTGGACCGGTCGGACTCAGCACCATCGCAGCCGCCGTCGGCGAAGACCCGGGCACGCTCGAAGAAGTGTACGAGCCGTTTCTGATGCAGCAGGGATTCCTGGCGCGCACGCCGCGGGGCCGCTGCGCCACGCCCGGGGCCTACCGGCACTTCGGGCTGACACCCCCCGCGAAGACTCCGGATCAGGCGAGCATCTTCGACGCGTAGGTGCGGGGTCATGCATCAGGCCTCCGACTTTCAGTACGACCTCCCACCAGAGCTCATCGCTCAGGAGCCGCTTTCCGATCGAGCCGCCTCCCGCTTGCTCGTGCTGGACCGCACGACCGGGGCAATCACTCATCGCCAGTTCAGCGATCTCCCGTCGTTCGTCGCTGCCGAAGACGTCCTCGTCCTGAATACTTCGCGGGTGATTCCTGCACGACTCAGAGGGACGAGGGACGTGGGAGGCGGGACGAGTCGAGCGGCAGCGGAGATCCTGTTGGTCCGCGAGCTACCCGACGGCACCTGGACCGCGATGGGGCATCCCGGTGGGAAGCTCAAGCCGGGTCGTCGGGTGCGCGTGGGACCGGACAGCGAGATCGAGATACTCGAAGTGCTGGGCGGCGGGATGCGCCGAGTCCGCTTCGCAGGTACTCTCGACGCGCGCGCGACGCTCGCTCGCTACGGCACGGTGCCGTTACCTCCCTACATCCGGCGCGCCCCGACCGACGCCGATCGGGACCGTTACCAAACCGTGTACGCCGAGCACGACGGCAGCGTGGCCGCGCCGACCGCCGGGTTGCACTTCACGCCCGACGCGCT
>DATFGN010000225.1:0-4445 GCA_035249405.1 Gemmatimonadales bacterium | reverse complement strand
TGAGCAACCCCTTGTCCAGAGCCTGCACGCTGACTGAAATCGCCACCGCTTCAGCGGGTGCGAGGCCGTAGGCCTCCCAGTAGAGACCGAGTCGACTGCCGCGTGGTACCGAGGCTGATCCGCGCAGATGCGGCAATACGTCGCCCAGATCCCCGGGCAGCGAGTCCGGCGGATCGAAAACCAGTAGGTCGGACAGCGCGATTCGAGCGTCTGGATTTCGCTCCGGGAGCGCTACGCGCGCCCGGCCGGCAGCGCGCGGCTCGGTCAGGACCTCGAGGCTCGCGAGTCTGGCCGGCCACGGTGCCATCGCGATCACCGTTGCACGCAGTCCGGCTTGGGCGCGCCGCTCCACGACGAACGGGTCGCTCTCTCCCCGAGCCAGGACCAGGGCGGCGGTCAGCTGGCTCGACTGAAACAGTGTGTCCTCTCGGACATCGTAGGCAGCCACGACGAGCGTCGAATCGCCGCGACGAAACGCGGCAATCTCAGGATCCAGCGCCGTGAACGCGGCAGCGTACGCAGGTGCGTACACCTCTTGTGGACGCAGGGTGTCGATCTTGCCCACGGAATCGATGTCGGCTTCATCAGGAAGGAAGTGAGTCGGTTCCGGGCTGTGACCAACCACGACGCGCTCGGTCGTGCCAACTCCGCGCGGCTCCCGCGTCCACGCGGTGGGCCAACCATAGCGCACGATCAGCTCGCGCAGATCACGACCGAACCCCATGTCGAACAGGGACCGGGAGTGCTCCAGCATCCGCGCCATGGTATGCCGGGCGTAGTGCTCCACCCGGCGATCGTTGCCAGGACGCGAAAACAATGGCTGGGCCAGCCACCACAGACGCGCTTCCAGTGCCTCTCTCTGCTCGCAGGTCTGCTGCCGATAACGCTTGCGCAGCCGGCCTTCCACAAGGAAGGAAAGGTCATTCCACCGACACCGCTCCTCGCGCGGCATATCGCGGAGCGCCGCACTGTAGGCGCTATCGGCGGCGGGGGTGTCCCCCGCAGCGTGTAAGGAAAAGCCGGCGAGGGCCTCGCACCACCAGGCATCCGAGCGGCAGGCCCGGGCAGCAGTCAGGGCCTCAGCTGGTCTGCCGCCTTCCACGAGGTAGCGCACGCGCTGCCCGATGATCCATTCGTCCCCGGGCAACGCGGCAGCCGCGGAATCGAGCACCTGGAGCAGTCGACGCCGGGAGACCCCGATCGCTGCGGGCTCGGGAGGGAGATCCGGTGGGAGTCCGTCGTCCGTATAACAGAAACGGCCGATGTGAATGGCGTTGAGATCTGCGCATCCGCTCGAGCGGCCCCGCCCGGTCGGGAGCTGCGCCCATCGTGACCACTCGAACTCGGCCTGCGCGCGCTGCGCCCGCCGCAACACAGCCTGCGAGTCGCCCTGGGCGACGATCGCCAGCAACGCAAACCCGATTGATTGCACCACGGCCTCTCACAACCAATCTACTCAGCGACGATAGCCTCCATGGGCCGGATCCGCGCCGCCCGGATACCGGGCAAGAGGCACGCGACCAGGGCCGCGCCGAGCAACAGCAGCGCGACCACGGCCGTGGTGGCCGGATCGCGCGGCGTCACGCCGTAGAGCAACGCGCCCAGCCACCGCCCGACGAGCATCGCCAGGCCGAGGCCCACCACCATGCCTGCCAGCACGAAGCGCATCCCCCGCGCCACGATCATGCCCGTCACCTGCCGCGGCTCGGCGCCCAGCGCCATGCGCACGCCGATTTCGCGCCGCTGCCGGCGCACCACATAGGACATGAGGCCGAAGATGCCCAACGCCGACAGCGCGAGTGCCACGCCGGCGAAGGCTGTCAAAACCGCCGTCCACCGCCCCGGATCGGCGAGCGCGCTGCGCACCTGGTCCCGCAGCGGTATGCCGGTGAGCGGCAGATCGGGGTCGAGGCGACGCAGAGCCTGGAGCACCGGCTGCATGAAACCCGCCGGCGCGCCGCGTGTCCGGACGAATAACGTCGCTTCACCAGGATTCGCCTGAGCCAGAGGAACGTAGACGCCGTCCCCGTCGCCATTCAGGCCCTGGTACTTCACGTCGCCAACGATCCCGACGATGATCGTCCTGGGACACTCGTAACAGCCGCCCCCGATCATCTGCTGCCCGATCGCCTGCTCGCCCGGAAAGTAGTGGGCCGCCCAGGACCGGCTCACGATCGCCACGGGAGGAGGCCCGGTGAGGGAGTCCCCCAGGGTGTCTCCCGCGTTGAACATCCGGCCGTCCAGCAGGGGAATGCCGAGCGCCGTGAAATAGCCCGGCGTTGCGGGGGCCCAGGGGGAGACATGCTCGTTCCCCCCCGGTGGGACCGGATGCGCTACCAGGTTGAAGTTGTTGACGTCACCCTGATTGTCGGGGGGAGCGGCCGTGGAGACACCGGCGGCTTCGACACCGGGAGTCTCGAGCGCCGTCTGGATCGCGCGCCGCCAAAACGCGGGCACCCCTACACTGTCGTCATAGCGCTGTGGCGGTAGCCCGATCCTGACGGCGAAGTTCGATGCGACGTCATACCCGAGCGGCACGCGCTGCAAACGCAGGAAACTGTTGGCGAGCAGCGCAGCGGCGAGCAGCAGCGGCACGGCCAGGGCGAATTCCGACGCGACCAGGACGCCCCGTACCAGCCCGGTCCGCCTGCTCCCTCCCGAGCGACGCGTATCCGTGGGCGAGTCCGTGAGGATCGTCCCGCCGAGCACCGCGGCCACGGGGGAGAAGCTCACCAACAGGCCACTGATGATTGCGAGGGCCGCGGCCACCAACGCCGTTCCGCCGTTCAACGCGATCTCCCGCGCCCGGGGCAGCTCCGGCGCAATCAGGCCTACGAGCTTCAATCCGATAGCCGCGACGACGAATCCCACGACACCGGCCGCCATCGTGAGCACCAGGCTCTCGGTGACGACCAGCCTGGCGAGCCGTGGCCGCGAAGCGCCGAGCGTCGCGCGAACCGACAGCTCGTGCTGTCGCGCCGCCGCGCGGACCAGGACGAGAGTCGCCACGTTGGCGATGGCGACGAGCAGCACCAATACCACGGCGCCGGCAAACAGGCTCAGCTGGCCGGTGGACCGGCCCACGATGGTGTCGCGCAGGGGATACGGCCGCAGGCGCGCGCTCTTGTCCGCGAATCCCGATTGCCAGATAGGGAAGATCCGCTCGCTGATGCCGGCCAGGTCGCGGACCGCTGCGTCGAGCGTGACGCCTTCCTTTAGACGTCCGATTCCCCGGTACCCGAAGGGGCCACGCCGGGTTGGGGTCGCCATCTGCAGCACCGGCCACGCCACCGAACGCATGCCGGCGACCTCCTCCACGCCGGGCGGCAGGACTCCGATCACCGTATGACTCTTACCGTCGAGCGTGACGGTCTGGCCCACCGCGGTCGCTTTCCCGCCCAGATACTTCGTGGCAAATGCATCGGACACGACCACGACGGGTGGCGCCGAAACCGGGTCGTCGCCGGGCTCGATCAAGCGTCCGGCGGCAGGCGTCGTTCCCAATGCCTGGAACACCCCCGAGGTGACGCGGACGACCAGGATGGCTTCCGGTTGCCCCACACCCGTCAGGGTGGCACTCCCCCACCGTGCGGTGCCGAACGCGTCCATCGTTTGCTGCTGGTCGCGAATCGCCTGGTGATCGACGACGGAGATGGTGCCGAGGAACGACGTGCCAAAGTCCTGGTAGACCCGGACGAGCCGGTCGGCGTGCGGATAGGGGAGCTGCGCAATGAGCACGGCGTGGACGACCGTGAACACGGCGGCCGCCGCCCCGATGGCGAGTGCCAGGACACCGACGGCTGTCGCCGTAAACGCCGGATTGCGACGCAGCGCGCGCAGCGCGAACCGCGTATCGGCCAGCGTATCCTCGAGCGCGCGCACGCCGTTCGCGTCGCGGGTCGCTTCCTTGTAGCGATCCACGCCCCCAAAAGCGAGGCGGGCCTCGCGCCGTGCTTGCGCGGGGTCGGCCCCGGCGCGGATGCGCGCCGCCACGTCCTGCTCGAGGTGAAACCGCACCTCCTCATCCAGGTCTTGATTCCAGCGCCGCCGGAACACCAGCGCGCGCAGCCGCTCCAGCAGGTCCGCGATCATCGCTCGGCCATCCGCACCCGCAGGATGCCGTTCACGGCCGCGGCGGTCCGCTGCCACACGGCGGTCTCGGTCTCGAGCTGCCGCTCGCCTTTGGCGGTCAGCAGGTAGTAGCGCGCCCGGCGGCTGTTCTCCGTCGTCCGCCACTCGGCGCGAATGGAGCCTTTGCGGAGCATGCGTTGCAGCGCGGGATACAACGAGCCTTGTTGAACCTTGAAGACATCGTCGGAGAGCTGGTCGATGCGCTGGCCGATGCCCCAGCCGTGCATGGGCTCCAGGCTGAGCGCCTTGAGCACCAGCAGCTCGAGGGTGCCCTGCAGCAGGTCCTTCCCGTCGTCCGCCATGGGGTCTCCTCC
>DATFGN010000224.1:0-4180 GCA_035249405.1 Gemmatimonadales bacterium | reverse complement strand
TCGGGCGCGACACGTTCTGGACACCCGCCCACATGGCCATCTACCTGGGTGGCGTGCTGGCGGGCGGCGCCTGCGGCTGGCTGGTGTTGCGCACGACGTTTGCCGGCACGACCGCAGAGCGCGACGCCGGCGTTCGCTTCTGGGGGTTCCGCGGACCGCTCGGCGCCTGGGTGTGCATCTGGGGCGCGATCGCGATGATCACCTCCGCCCCGTTCGACAACTGGTGGCACAACGCCTACGGGCTCGACGTGAAGGTGCTGTCGCCGCCGCACGCGCTCCTGGCAGCCGGGTTCGTCGGCATTCAGCTGGGCGCCTTGCTGCTGCTCGCGGCACGGCAGGGTGCCGCCCGAGCCGACGACACACGCGCATGGCTCTACCAGGTGATGTTCGCCTCGGCCGCCGGGCTGCTCGTCGCCACCGCGTCGATCTTCGCGTTCGAGCAGGTCGGATTTCCCAATCAGGCCCACAATGGCCAGTACTACAAGATCTGCGCAGGGATCTTCCCGATTCTCCTGTTCGCGACCGCTCGCGCTTCCAGGCTCAAATGGCCGGCCACCACCGCCGCCGCGTCGTACATGGTCATCAACATCGTGATGATTCTGACCCTGCCCCTGTTCGCCGCGACGCCGAAGCTGGCGCCGATCTACAATGCGCTGGACTCGTTCGTGCCGCCGCCTTTCCCTGTTCTGCTCGTGATCCCGGCCATCGCCATCGACCTCGTGATGCGACGCGGTCCCGAGAATGACTGGGCGCGAGCAGCGCTGGGCGGCATCGCCTTCATCGCGGTGCTGTTCGCGGTGCAATGGTTCTTCGCGCTCTATCTGGTCAGCCCGCAGTCGGAAAACGCGTTGTTCGGGGTCCAGCGCTGGAGCTACTTCAACACGTTGGGACCGTGGCGCTACGAATTCTGGGGCATCCGCGCCGACCCGGTGACGCCTCCGGGCCTCGTGATCGCGGTCGCCATCGCGGTGGCGTCGGCCCGGCTGGGGTTGTGGTGGGGCGCGTGGATGGCTCGCGTACGGCGATGAAGGGTCGTTTTTCCCGCACCGTCGCCCTCGCGGCGGGCGCGCTGGTGGTCATGGCGCACGTCGGCAGTCCCAACACGTATTTCGAGGGGCCGGCAGGACCGTATCGGATCCGCGTCATCGTCCGCCCGCCGGGGATCGTGCCGGGGCAGGCGGACATCACCGTGCGTATGCTCGACGGCCAGCGCGCACAGCTGATCCTCGTGCTGCCGCTGCGCGGCGGCCGGCCGACGGCTCTGGAGCCGCCCCCCGACACCGCCAAGCCCGTGACGGGCGACCCGACGCTCTACAGCGCCCGGCTATGGCTGATGGAAGGTGGAGCCTACAGCGTCCGGGTCGACGTGACGGGCGCCGCCGGGGACGGCACGGCCATCGTCCCGGTCAATTCGCTCGCCACTCGGCGGCTCGGATTGGATCCGCCACTGGCCGCTGTGCTGCTCGTGCTCGGCGCCGTGCTCGTGGTCGGAGCCCTCACGATCGTCGGGGCCGCCGCGCGCGACAGCGTGTTGCCGCCGGGCCAGGAGCCGGATCGCACCCGGCGGCGCCGGGCCTGGTACGCCCGCGGCATCGCTGCGCTGCTACTCAGTCTCGGCGTGCTGGGGGGCAAACAGTGGTGGCAGGGTGAGGATACCCTGCACGCGCAAACCCTGTACCGACCAATGCGCGTCACCACGACCATCGCCGATACGAACGAGGCCCGCACCTTGCAGCTCGCCATCACCGACTCGGACTGGATCCAGCACCGGTTCACGCCCCTGATTCCCGATCACGGCAAGCTGATGCACCTGTTCCTGATCCGCTCGGATATGGAGGCGCTGGCACACCTCCACCCCGTGATGCGCGACTCCAGTACGTTCCACACCACCCTCCCCCCGGTGCCGCCGGGACGGTATCGCGTGTACGCCGACGTGGTTCACGAGAGCGGGTTCACGCAAACCCTGGTCGATTCGGTGACGATTGCGCCCGCCCCCGCCCACGCGGCGGCCGGCGCGGCCTGGCAGCCTTCGGATTCGGACGATGCGTGGTGGGCGTCCACGATCCGCTCCGCGGGCCTGGACCGCTTCGTCGAGTTGCCCGATCGCTCCGCGATCACGTGGCTCCGGGATACCGCGACACTGACCGCCGGTCGGGATGTGGTGCTCCGTTTCGCCGTGACCGGCCCGGATGCCAAGCCCACCCTGCTCGAGCCCTACATGGGGATGCCGAGCCATGCGGTGATCGGCCGGGACGATGGCACGGTGTTCGTACACCTGCATACCGCCGGCACCATCGCGATGGCGAGCCAACTCGTGTACGAGCTCCGCCAACCGGGCGACACGGTGCGGGGACGTCTGGGCCAGCGGATTACGGAATCCGAGCGCAGCGGACACCGCATGATCCCTTCGGTGGCGGATCCGGGCATCGTGTCGTTTCCCTACGCGTTTCCGCAGCCGGGCCGCTACCGCATTTGGGTGCAGGTAAAAAGACAGGGTAGAATCCTGACGGGGGCGTTCGACGCCGACGTCGCGGCCGCGCCGTCCTAGACCTCATTTCGGAGCTGACCATGCGCCGTTCCGGTACCGCCGTTCTCATCGTCGCCGCCTGCTTCGCCAGCCGGCTTCCGGCCCAGCAGAACTTCGACACGATTCAAGTCCGCGCCGAAAAGGTGGCCGGTTCCGTCTGGATGCTGCAGGGAGCGGGAGGCAACATCGGCGTCTCGGTCGGGCGGGACGGCATATTCATGATCGATGACGAGTACGCCCCGCTCACCGTGAAGATCAAGGCGGCGATCGCCGTCATCGACTCGGGGCCGATTCGCTTCCTGCTCAACACGCACTGGCACGGGGATCACACCGGGGGGAACGAAAACCTGGGCAAGGGCGGGGTGTTGATCGTGGCTCAGGACAATGTACGCCGGCGGATGAGCACCGAGCAGTTCATCGCGGCGTTCAACCGGCGCGAGCCCGCATCGCCAGCGGGGGCGCTGCCGGTCGTGACGTTCAGCGATACGGTCACCTTCTGGCTCAACGGGGACACCACGATCGCCTACCACGCGCCTGCCGCCCACACCGACGGCGACGCCATCATCATCTGGCGGCATGCCGACGTGATTCACATGGGCGACACCTACTTCAACGGCCGGTATCCGCTGATCGACCTCTCGAGCGGCGGCTCTGTAGACGGCATGATCGCGGCGGTGGACCACGTGCTGGCCGTGTCCGACTCGGGCACGAAGATCATCCCGGGTCACGGACCACTCGGCAATCGCGAGACGCTACGTGCCTACCGCGAGATGCTGGGTACCGTGCGAGATCGGATCCGCGGCATGGTCCGCGACGGCATGTCGCTTGCCCTGGTACAAGCAGCCAAGCCGACGCTGCAGTTCGACGCTGTCTGGGGAAAGGGGTTCATCACGCCGGACAAGTTTGTGGAGATCGTGTACACGGACCTGACCGCGCACCGATAAGCCAAAACCCGGCGCTGATAGCTCGCCGGGCTAGGCCGGTCGGGTGAGGTGGCCGTCACACCCCGCTCCACGACCAAGCATGCAACCTGTGAAACTGGATACCGCTGCTTGCTGCTTCTTGTTCCTGACCTCGAAAGGAATGTGCACGTCACAACGGCGTGGCAGGTGGACGATGCGCAAGCGGCGTGTCAGGAATCAGTCAGGCACTCACTCGGGTTGGAGCATGCGGTTACCATGAGTAGGCCATGAGGGTTCCGTTCCCCAGCCGGCGACGTCCGCGCGCCGCATTCATCACTGTGCTCCTGGTGCTCGCGCTGGGGTTTGCGGTCGTCTTGGGCCTGCAAGCGTTCGGCGCCGCTCAGTATCAGAAGGCGCAGGCCGAACGCGTCCTGCGCGACTATGCGGCGTTCGCGGCGGCGCGGTTCGCGTCTCGATCCGCCTACGACCTCTGGTACTTCGCGTTCGTCCCGGCCGTGAAGACCATCGACCACGCCGCCGGACGGTTGGGCCACGTCCCCGATCCGGCCCGGCTGCGACCCCCCGACGACACGTTTCCCGCGACGTTTTTCCGCCGCATCCGCTACAGCTACGAGCTGGACACCGCCACCAAGCGTGTGGTGTTCGGCGGACCGGCGCCATCGCCTGACTGGCAGCGGTGGCTGATCGACACGATTACCGCCGAGATGCATTCGCTGCCTCCGATGATGGA
>DATFGN010000223.1:0-21809 GCA_035249405.1 Gemmatimonadales bacterium | reverse complement strand
GAGGTTTTCGTCTCCGCCGTCGCCGTCGACCAGCAACTTCCAGTCGGGATAGCGCTGACGGATGCATGACAGCAAGGCAAGATTGGCGGCGGCACATTCAACATCGAGCGGCTTGTAATCCTCGATCACCGCCACCGCCCGATACGGATCGAGGTCGCGCGCCGGCACGTCGACGATCTCACCGAACAACTCGAGATTGGCTCGCGTCAGAAACTCCCGCGCCTGGCGCGCGTCGTCGCCGGCCCCGTCCACCGCCAACGTGAACGTCTTGAGTCGAGCGGGGGAATGGCCTTCGCTGAGCAGCAGGTGATAGAGGCAAAGGAAGACCGCCCCGCTGTCGATGCCCCCCGAAAACGGGACGCCGATCGGTTGGGCCGGGTCCTGGACGGCGAGCCAGCGGCGCAGCTCGGTGTAGACGGCTTCGATATAGCGGCTGCCGATCACATCGAGGTCAGGCGTAAAGGTCGCGCGCGGTGGATCGAAAAAGCGCCGGTGCATCGGGTTGGGATCGGGGCACCCGATGAGCCGCAGCGTCGTAACGTGATGGGCCGGCACCATCCGCGTATAGCTCGGGTGGAATTGCCCCTCCCAGCCGCGACGCGCGAGCTCGGTTGCGATTGCGTCGATTCGCTCGGCTGTGATCAGGACGGGACCGTCCGTGGCCTTGGCCAGGAAGTACCGCAATGGCCGGTCGAGGCTCCGCGCCAGGACGACGCGCTCCCCTTCCTGTGCCACCAACGCGAAAGACCCGTCGATATCGAGTACGGCCCCGGGATCGGCGGCGAGCAGGCATCGCTCGGCATCGGCTGCGGTCAGTGACCACAGTCGTTGTGATTCCCGGGGAATCAGGTTGATGACCTGCGCGATGGGGGAATGCATCGTCAGGGGAGACCATGGAGGCGCACGACCGCCCGCCGGCCGCGAACGGTTCGGGCATCGTACCAGAACTCCACGCTGCGGATCACCCGATCACCGGCCCGCAGGTCGATAGCCCGGCTCTCGCCTCCCGCCGGGATCGTGGCACGGAGCTCGACTTCCTGGTCGCCGCCGTTGGCGAAGTGGACCACGACACGATGGAAATCGACGGCGGCACGTCGCACCGTGATCTTGATGGCTGTGAAGTCGCCGCGCGCGATCGTCACCGGGATGAGGTCATGGTCGAGCCGATCGGTGACGGCGCGCTCACCCAAGAACACCCAATCCCTCGCCTGCGCCCCGAGCGCGCGGGGTGCTGCTCCGAGCGACACAGCACAGAAGAGCAGGACGGTCATCGACCTCAGGCAACGCATGTCGGCTCCTTGTCTCACGGTTTCGCGGTCACGGTGAATACCCCACCATCGCTCCGACCGTTCACGGCCGGGTTGTACATCTCTTCGGCATGTACCGGCGGTCGGACGAACACGCCGGGGGTCGTGGCCCGGGCGACGTAGGTCATCGTGTAGGTCCCGGGCCACAGCGTCGTGGCCACATAGACCACGCGGTCGTCGCGCAGCTCGCGGTGATCCCAGGGGGACCACCAGCCGTACTCCCAATAGCCGTAGTACCACCCGGCGGCTTCAGCCCCAGCCACCTCCTGCTGCTCGTCGTCCGGGCCCTGCTCGGGTGCAACGGGCGGCAGGCCCGCCGTGCGCAGGGAGAGATCGATCGCTTCGAGCCCGGCCGGCAGCGCATCGTCGACCACGATGAAACTGCTCAGCACCGGAACGGTGACGCGCAATTTGACGCGCACCAGCTGGCCTGCGGCGATACTGGTAATCGGCGTGGCCGCGTCGAAGCGCTCGTACCAGCGCTCGACCTTGATGCCGGCGTCGAAGGGCGTGACCGGGCGGCTCCGGGGCACCTCCCGGACCGTCAGATAATAGAAGACGGGCGACCCGGTCCCCGGTGATACGAGCGAGACCTGGAGCGCCTGCTTGCCGTCCGGTCGCGTGGCGAGCAGGCCCGTGAGCGCGATCGTGGTGTCGCTGAGCACCCCGCCCGCCGGCTTCTCGAACAGCACGCGGCTGCCGCGGGTGACGCGGAGGGGACGAGCCGCCGCCCGCTGGCGGTAGGTGTCGTAGCGGGACAGCGCCTCGACAGCGGCAGCGTAGTCCTGTGTGTCCCACCACCACCAGGGGTCGGCCTTTCCGCGCTGGGCGACCGTCTCGACCAGCGGCCCGACCAGCGGATGGCCGGGCTGCACGGCGAGCGTGGCGGTCAGCAGTCGGGCGGCGGGCCGAACGTTGGAGCCGAAATAGAAGTATTTCACCGAGGCGTCGGTGGGGAGCACCGCACGACGTCCTTCGACCGTGATCTGCGCCCAGGCCTTGGCGAGCAGCCCGCGCGCAGCGACCAGCTCGCGGCGTCGCGCCAGCATCTCGGCCAGCAAGGCGCGGTCCTCCCAGGACAGCATCTGGGCGCGCTGCAACAGGTCGTTCTCAACCGCGATCTCGGGCCGCCCGATGCGACTCAAGTAATCGGCTGCGGCGACGCGTTCGCCGAGCCAGACCCTCTGGTCGTCGTACCAGTGGGCGACGGGCACCATCAGACGCGCCTGATTGCGCAGCGAGTTGGTGAGATACATGGCCAGGCGCTGCAGCACCGAATCGCTCACCACGGCACCCGTGGCGCGAGCCGCCAGCAGCACGCGCCCGGCATGCGCGGTGATCCACGGGGTGGACCAGTCGCTCTTGTTCCACAGGCCGATGGCGCCATCATCACGCACACGCCCCGTGAGAATCGCGACTGCTTCCTGGATTTCGCGCTTCGGGTCTCCCGTGAGGAACGGTTTCCCGCCCAGCTGAACCTGCGCGCGGTACAGTGTGATCAGGGGCAGCGCGACGCTCGCGACCTGCTCGGAGCAATAGTAGGGATAGACGCGCAACGTCTCCCGATAACCGCGGATCAGCGCCAGCGCTGACGAGCCGTAGGACAGCACCAGCCGCGAGCGCTCCGGATCGAGCGGTTCGGGAAAGACGAATTCCGCCGAGCTCGAGTCGATAAGCGAGCCCGCGACCTCGAAGGCACGCGCGTGGAATGACGGGCGAATCGGCAACCGGGTCTGCACGGCGTCCGCGTCGGTGCCGCTCGATGCCCTGAACTGCATCGTGGCCGTGTCGCCCGGTGCGCCCCGGAAGGCGAAGCGAACCTCGCGACCGCGTCCGGATTCGAGCGTCGCGGTCTTCGTGTCGGGGCCGAGCAGCATCGCACCCTGCGTGCGGGCCTGCACCGTGACCGTGGGTGTGCCGGCGAGCCGGCTGTTCACCACGATGCCCGCCTGCAGCGAGTCGCCTTCCCTCAGGAAGCGCGGCAGCGCCGGTCGGGCGACGAGCGGCCGGGTGACGAGCAGCTTGGCATCGCCCGCGCCGTAGCGGTCTCCCGCCGTCACGGCGACGGCCATGAGGCGGAACGTCGTCAGGTTGTCGGGCAGCTTGGCGCTGGCGACGGCGTGACCCGAGCTGTCCGTCACGATCGAGCCCAGAAAGAACGCGGTGGTCTGGAACCGGGAGCGGAGGATGCCCTCGACGTCCATGCCGCCACCGCCGCCGGGCGCGCGTTGCCCCTTCTCCGCTTCCGTGACCTGAGCGGCGACGGACGTCAGGGTGCTCGTCAGCCTGAGGCCCAGGCCGCGCGGCTGATAGATGAGGTCGATCGGGTCCGGGGTCTTGTAGCCCGTGAGGGAGAGCACGCCCTCGTCCACCGCCCAGAGTGTGACTTCGCTGCGGCGACCGCTGCCCCGGCCGTCGCGAACGCGCACGTCGACCCGCGCGGTGTCGCCGGGGCGGTATTCGTCGGCCAACGCGCGAACGTCGACCGTGAGCCGTTTGACCGCGGGGACGACACGCAGCTCCGCGTACCCGACGCGAATCGTCGGCCGCCCGGGGTCATCGGGGGCGGCCGGCGGCGCGCTGCGGCCGCGGGCGACGAGGATCGAGACGAACGCGTTGGGCACGTACGCCTCGGTGATCGGGAGCTTGAGGATCGTCGTGCCCGACGTGATGCGAATGCGTCGTTGCTCGATCAATCCCTCCCGCTCGACCGTAATCCACGCCTCGGCGTTGGTGAACGGTGCCGCAAACAATACCGTCGCCGTGTCGCCGACGGCGTAGCGGGTGCGGTCGGGTACGACCTCCATCTTGAACTGGGACGCGTCGTTCCACGGCACCCAGTCGGGCCCCACGACCCAGCGGAAGAAGCTCGTGGCGACGGAGCGCCCCTTGGCGTCCGTTGCCGCGAAGCGAATCGTGTACGAGCCGCCAGCGCGCGGCGTGAACCGGCAGGCCGCGGGCTCGGCGGCGCTCGTGATGTCACACCGATCGACCGTGTCGGCCACCCATTCACCGACGGTTTCGTCGTAGCCTTCGCGCTCGCGCCGCACCTGATGCCACTCACGCCGGATCAACGTGCCGCGTATCGCGACGCCGGCCAGCCTACCGCCCTCCGGCGACACGGCGAGCACGCTCACCGTGCGCGGCTTGCCCGCGGTCCAGAAGTAGTCGGATCCCTCGGTCTTGGCGCCGATATAGAAGCTCGCGGGATGGAGCAGTACCGAGGCGGCGGCGCTCACGGTTTGGCGGTTCACGTCGGTGACCGTCGCTTCGAAGGACACCCAGGCGGGTCTCCCCTTGGGAGGCGCCGGAGCGGCGGCGTTGAGCGTGAGGTGTCCCGTCGCGTCGAGCGTGTCGGTCGCATTGGCAAACACGATGCCCGACCCCGAGCCCTCATCGCGCTCTTCCCACCACCAACCCTGCTCGCCGACCGTGTACCCATCCGTGTTGGGGATTTCGAACTCCCACGTGCTTGCGGTTCGTTGACGGGCGAACCACGAGATGGCGGCACGGCCCATCGGGGCGCCGAACAAATACCGGGCCTCGACCGTGGCGCTGACCGAATCGCCTGCGAAGCGCGGCGTCCGCTCGCCGGTCGTTACGCTGACGAGGAATTCCGGTGGGCGATACTCGGCGACCCGGTAGCTGGTGGTGGCGACGGAGCGCCATTTGCCTTCGAGTCGTCGATCGATGCGGACCGTGTAGTAGCCGAGCGGTGCATCGGCGGGAATCGTGTAGGACTGGTCCGCCGTGCCGAAGAACGAGAGCGGCACGGTCGTGTCCCGGACGGCGCTGTTCTCGCGGTCGGTAAACACCCAGCGTAGCGAATCGCCGCGCGGGGTCCGCAGGGCGCCGAGCAGGCCGTCGCGCACGATGGCTTTGGCGTACACCGGCTCGCCGGGCCGGTAGATGCCCCGCTCGGTGAACACAGCGGCGGCCCGCTCCAGCCGGGCGGCGCCCCAGGCCGCATACACGTTGAACTGCCAGGGGGAGAGATCCGGGTCGTAGCGGCTGACGCTGGCTACCGCCCGATCCGTCCCCAGGACCGCCGCGACCGACCCTTCGAACCCGGAGTAGTCGCAGTACTCGCATTCTTCTTCTTGATCACCTTCCGTCTGTGCCGTGTCTCGCGCGTACGCGGTGAGCCGGGCGACGCCATCCGCGTCGGTTGTCGCCGTGGCTCTTGTCTTCCCGGCGTTGTCGTACAATGTGACGCGGGCACCGCGTCGCGGCAGGCCATCGCCCACGCCGGTCACCCACACGACGCCTTCTTCGGCCCCGATGCGCGCGTGCACGGCGAGATCGGTGAGCTGCACGACGGCGGTGGGGGTGAAGCGGTCACGGGTCGTATCGACGACGGGATTCGAGATGCGGATCATCTGCAACGTCGCCGCCCCGGGACGTGCCGCGTTCACCGCGGGGATGCGTACGGCGCTCACCTTCGGGACGTCGGGCCCGGCGCGCACCGGTACCACAGCGATGGTGGCCTGGTCCTTCAGCTGCTCCCACACGTCGCCCCAGCCGCCTTCGCTGCCCAGGATCCGCGGCTCGAGCGAATCGGGTACGGGGACAATCGTGATGGTGAGCGAATCGACGTTGACGTGCTCCACCGCCAGGGTTCGCGGCCCCTGCCGCTCCACGACCATCCGGCCATAGGGGTACCGCACCTGCGGCGTGTACGAGGTCGTTCCGAAGCTCTTCGTGAATCGCGTGGCCAGGCGTTGCCCGAAGGTGTCCGTCAGACCACTGTCGATCGTCACGAGGTAGCGGGTACGGGGGAGGAGCGTGGCCGGCAACGCCCATTCGGCGGTTGCCTGCGTCGTGTCACCGATCGTGAACGACATCGCGCCGGGGGCGAGGTGCACGCGGCGCTGGATCTCGGCGCCGCTCACGGGCGTGCTGAAATAGATACGGGCGGGGCCCGTCGGACAGCTGTTGCCCCACCCGCACTTAACGCTGTCCACGGTGAGGGGCCCATAGGTGCGGAACGGCCACGTGCGGGCGCTCGTGGCGCTGTCGACGCGCTCGGGCACACTCAAGGACGCGGCACAGCTCAGGGGGAGCGGCTCGACCGGCACGAGCTCGATGACCCGGCGTCGATCGCGGGTCGTATCGGCCGTCCAATCGCCGTAATACTGCCACCGCTCGTCCATGCGGCCGATGCGACGCTGGCGCACCGGACGCAGGGCGATGGTCTTGTTCGGGACGCACGCACCCACGTCCACGCTGACGAGCGTCGCGAGCAGCGAGAGATCGGCTGGCGCGGATACCAGCAGCGTGAAGCGGGTGTCGGGGGTCAGGTACTGGGGCCGGCTCCACTGGTTCACCGGCGCCGCGTCCATGACGCGTGGCCCTTTGACGCGAAATCGGAACGTGTACGGGGCAGCCAGGCGGCTCCCGTCCATGGCCTTGAAGGTGTTGGCGACCGTTACGGTGTAGGTCACGCCGGCGGGCAGCGGCGCCGCGGGGTGGAGCCGGATCGTGACCGGATCGCGCCATTCGATCTTTCCTGCCACGCGCGGTGTGATCCGGAAGATCGTGCGCGGGTTGACGGTCGAGTCGAGTCCGCCGGCGACGGGTCGATCGAACGTGACCGTGATGTCTTCGGTCGATTCTCCCGTATTGAGTGGAGAGACGCGCAGCACCTTGAGCGTGCCGTCGGTGCTGACCACGGCCGCGCTCAGCGCAGCGGCGAGGGCGAGTCGAAGTGGGGCGGTAACCATCGGGCGGACCTCCTCTGCTATTGCATCAGACTACGATACGTCACGCCGCGTCGTGCGGGCCGACCGACCGGGCCAGGATGCCGATCCCGGTCCGTTGTCCTTTGCGCCGCGGCAACCCCCGCCAGATGGAAATCAGCACGATCCACGTCAACCAGCTGATCCGCTCCGGCCACGAGATAGTGCGAAACATCAGCCAGAGTTGAGACCACCCGGCGGAGATCGCCGGCAGGTCTCCTTGCTGCAGGGCCAGCAGGCGGCCCACGACATGATTGCTGGCGAAGCCGTGCCCGCCGGCGATCGACAGGTTCCACACGCAGGTCACCTGACCCCAGCCGTGATTGTCGCTCGCGCCGGTGACGAGCAAGTCGTGCCGGCGCGCCAGCTCGATGACGGTCTCCCGGTCCCCGGAAGGAAACGCCAGGGCCTTGGGGGCGCAGTTCAGGATCTCGAAGCCGTCCAGGCCCGCGGTCACGAACTGTACCAGATCGTCGCTGTGATTGCGCCAGTACTCGGGGAGCGAGGCAATGGCGAGGGCGCCCTGGCTGTGCAGTGCGGCGAACAGCCCGACCATCCCCGGCGTGTCGCGCGAATACGGGGCCAGATCGAACGGCGTCACGTCGCCCAGCGCCACGACGTGCTGGCGATACACGCTGAACTCCGCGCCAGGGAGCAAGGGGATGGCCGCGTCGTTCGAACCCGCGAAGGGCTTATTGTGATCGGTGATGTAGGCTGCCTGAAATCCCTGGTGGGCGTGCCATGCAGCCACCCGCGCCAGCGACCAGCCGTGGCGTCCATCATGCGACGCCTCAGTATGCGCATGGAAGTCCAGCACGCTCACCCCGGATTCCGGAGTCACGAGCCGAGGGACGGGGCGGGGCAGCAGCACGGCGGCCACGGCAAACACCACCGGAATCAGGGCCCACAGGATGGCGCGGACCACTCGGCGACGACCGCTGCCCGAGCGCAGCGCGCCCAGAACGGCCAGCGCGATCACCCAGGTTACGAGAAAGGCCAAGGCGCGATCCAGACTCAGAAAGGTCAGGGCGTCGAGCGTGTTGGAAAGGGGAGCGAGCAGCACGTAGCTCGTGGGACGGACCAGGTCGGCATCGCCGAGCTGGGCACCGGTGACGACATCCACGACGCCGGGCAGCGTGACGGCTGCGGCGGCGAGCAAGACCAGACTCAGGGCCACCGCGACCAGGTGGCGGCGTAGGTGCGTCAGCTCTAGAATCCCGGCATGGACGGTCGCCCACAAGCTACAGGAAAAAACGCGCTGGTGTCGAGTCGGGGCGGATGACGCCAGTCCTTATCGGGGTGGTGGCCGCCGGCGTGGTGGGAACGATTGCCGCGTTTGCCTTCGTCGTCGAGCGCAAGCGCGGAGCCGGGCTCACCGAGTACTGCCTGATGCGGGGGTATCACCTCGAGCGCGAGCGCCCGGACGCGCGGGACCAGCTCGCCGACGCCTTCGCCGTATTCCGGCAGGGCCGGCACCGCCGCTGGCGCTGGACGATCACCGGCGCCATCGGCGGGCGAGCGTTCACGGCGTTCGACTACGACTTCGTGACGGGGGGTGGCAATAGCACGCACCGCCATCACCTGGGGATGGTGCTCTGGGAAGCGCCAGAGGCCCGCCTCCCCCGCTTCAGCCTCGCGCCCGAAGGGTTCTTTCAGCGGTTGGGACAGCGGTTCGGCGTGAAGGACTTCGATTTCGTCGAGGACCCGGAGTTCTCACGGGCCTATCAGCTGCAGGGGGACGACGAAGCGGCAGTGCGGACCCTGTTCACCTCGGCGCGCCGAGCGGTGCTGATGGCCCCCGGTCCCGGCATGGAGAAACCGAGGCGCCACCACCTGGCCGGGGACGGCGCACGGCTCCTCTGGTGGGGCAACGGCGGGCTCCCCGGTCCCGAAGACCTGGATCAGTTCCTGGCGGAGGGCGACGCCGTGCGGCGGCAGTTCCTCGGATGATCGTATGACCCGTGTTGTGGACCTCCCGGACCTGGTCTTGCGCCCGTTCGCCGAACGCCCGGACGACGCCTGGTACGTCGCACCACCGGGAAAGTGGAACTCGGCCCAGATCGTCGAACACCTGGCCATGGGCATCGAGTGGAGCGCGACAGGGTTCGATGAGCGCCGTGCCCGCGATCCCATGGTGCGTCGTCCACGCAGCCTGTCTCAGCGCGTGGCCCGGGTGCTCGTGATGCACCTCGGCTGGTTTCCGCCCGGCATCACCGCTCCTTCCGGGGCCATCCCCACACCCCATGTCGATCGGACCGTCGCCGAGCATCGGTTCCGGCATGCGGTCCAGCGGCTCCAGGAAGTCGCCGGGTTGCTGTTGCCCGCGCGAGCGAAGGACCTCTTCGTCAAACACCCGCGCATGGGGGATCTCACGCTCCCCGAATGGATCGAGTTTCACGTGCGACACGCCCGGCATCACGTGCGGCAGATGTGGGAGCGGATGCCGAAATGAAGCGACGGCGCGAGAAGGAAAAACTGACGGTGCGGGTCCCCAACCCAAACGCGCCAGTGAAGCGGCGCCTGAAGGTGCCGTCGCACAAAGTGATTCGGTCGAAGAAGGCCTACCAACGGCGGCCCAAACACCGCGACACGGGCGACGAGTAGCCCGATCATGTACCGATTCTGGCTCGTGCTGCCGTTCATCGTTCCCAGCGGCGCCTACTCGCAGAGCAACGGCGTCCTCGCACCAGACTCCGTCAAGAGGACCATCACCGCGGTCGCGATCGAGACCGAGTTGCGTATCGACGGCGTGCTGAACGAGCTGGAATGGTCGCTCGCGTCCCCCTCGCCGCAGTTCACGGAGATCGAGCCGTCCCAGGGCGCCGCCCCGGGCTTCGAAACGGTCGTCCGAGTTCTCTACAACCGGCAGTTCCTCTATGTAGGGGTCTTCTCTCAGGACTCGGCGGGCAAGAGGGCGATCCGGGCAACCGACTTCAAGCGGGACTTCAACTATCTGGCGCACGACCTGATCACCCTCACCTTCGATGGCTTCAACGATCAGCGCAACGCGATGTGCTTCGCCACCAATGCCTATGGTGTGCAGCGTGACTATCTGAGCTTCGACGATCTCTATTTCGACATCGATTGGGACGCGCTCTGGCGAGTGCGCACCACGCGAACCGATTCGGGATGGGTAGCGGAGATGGCCATCCCATGGCAAACCCTGCGCTACCCGAACAGCGCCGATTCACTGCAGGACTGGGGCTTCAACGTGTACCGCAATCGGCGGCTGACCAACGAAATCTCCGCGTTCTCTCCGTTTCCCCGGATGTTCGGCGCGTCACGCATGGAGTACGCTGGTCGACTGACCCACCTGCGACCGCCGCCGCCGAAGCCCAACATCCGGATACAGCCGTATCTCCTCGCGTCGCGCGATCAGACGACCAGCCCGTCGACACCTGACGAGGCGAAGGCCAAGCTGGGGGGTGACCTCAAGTGGGCCATCAATCCCAACGACGTGCTCGACCTCACGGTCAACACGGACTTTGCGCAGGCCGATGCGGATTTGCAGGTCAACAACGTCACTCGATTCTCCGTCTTCTTTCCGGAGCGGCGGCAGTTTTTCCTCGAGAATGCGTCGCTGTTCAGCCCGGCCATTCAACAGGCCGGTGACGGGTCGGGTGGCTATATGCACCTGCAGCCGTTCTTCAGCCGCACCATCGGCCTCGACGCGGCGGGGAACCCGATTCCCATAGCGGCAGGCGGGCGGTTCGTGAGCCGGTCGTCGGCGAGGAACTACGGTGTCATGCTCATGCGCCAGGAAGGGAAGAGCGGGAGCCCGGCGGCCAATGTGTTCGTGGGGCGATACTCAGCGAATGTGGGGCGACAGCACCGCATCGGTGGACTGATGAGCGTCAGGAACACCGGCGCCGGCTCGAACATCACGAGCACCGTGGACGGGCTGTTCCGGCTCAGCGACGCGCAATCGCTCAACACGATTGTTTCGCATACCGTCACGACCGGCGTGGACCGGCACGGTATTGCCGCCATCTCGCAGTACTACAACTCCACCACGCATTACAAGATGTGGTTTACGCAGTCGGTGGCGACGCGAGACTTCGATCCGCAGATGGGATTCATTTCTCGCACCGACGTGGTCGCGGCGACGCCGGGCATCAACTGGTATTACCGGGGCAGTCGCTTGCCATTCAAGAAGACGCTGCGGGCATTCGAGCCGGGGTTCCTCCCGGAATGGTACTGGCAGGCATCAACCGGGAAGCTGGTGGAGCGCAGCCTCTACTTCTGGCCGGTGTGGCTCAACTTTCAGAACGGCGCCTACTTCGGGTATTCGATCACGCCCGTGTATCAGCAACTCACTGAACCGTTTGCGCCTTTGGGCGTCACCATCGCGCCGGGCCGGTACCACTACACGCAGCACTGGATCATGCTCACCAGCGATCCGTCCAAGATCATCAGTCTGGTCGGGGACTATAAATGGGGCACGTATTTCAACGGCAAACTCCAGTCGGGCGACTGGAAACTGCACTTCGCTCCGATACCGCACATTTCATTGATCGCCGAGTTCAACCGCAACCACTTTGTCGGCGTGGGGGAGCCCAGGACGACGTCCACGGTCGACCTGCGCATTCTACAGGGCCGCTTCGCCCTCAACCCACGGCTGCAGCTGACGGGGTTCTACCAGAAGAATTCGCTCGACCATGCGGATAGTTACAACATCCGCTTCTCGTGGGAATACCTGCCATTGTCGTATCTCTACATCATCTACAATCATGGCAGTCTGCAGACTCTCGTGCAGGTCAGCCAGAGCGAAAGTCACGCCATCCTGAAGGTGAGCTGGTTGAAACAGCTGTAATTCTACCGGCTCCACCAGCGCCAGGAGCGGGCGCGGACCGAGTCGAGCAGCGCCCTGCGGAGCGCTCCCGCGTCGCGCCAACGGCGCCCGGGATCCCGAGCCAGGCAGCGATCGACGACGCGCGCCAGCCGGGGTGGTACGTCACTGGTCACAGTGGCCAGCGGTGGCGGCTCGTGCACGACCCGCTGCGCGGCCAGGGCGAGGGGAGTGGAGCCGCGGAACGGCAGCTCACCGGTCAGGAGCAGGTAGGCCACCAGACCCAACGAATACACATCACTGCGATGGTCCGCATCCCAGACGCCGGCTGCCTGCTCGGGCGACATGAACTCCGGCGTGCCGAACGACTTTGCCGCCTCCGAACGTGATTGCTCGGAAGTGCGCAGGGTCGCGATGCCGAAATCCGTGAGAAACGGCGAGCCGTCTTCGGCGTGGAGCAGGATATTGGCGGGCTTCACGTCGCGATGGATCACGCCGCTCTCGTGCGCGTAGGCTAACGCGTCGGCAATCGGGGCCAGCATGGCCACGATTTCGTGCACCGCAAACCGTCGTCCTTGCGCCAGCACATCGGCGAGCGAAGCACCAGGGACGTAGCGCATGACCGCGAGCGCCAGACCGTGACGGCTTACGAACTCGTGACAGGGGACGATGTGCGGGTGGAGCAGCCGTGTGGCGATCAACGCCTCGCGCCGAAACCGCTCGCGATCCGCCACCGTCGTCCCCGAGCTCTGCAGCAACAGCTTGATCGCGACCGGACGCCCCGCCTCTCGATCCCGCGCCAGGTACACACGGCTCATTCCTCCGCGGCCGATTTCACGCACGAGGGCGTAGCGCTGACTGGTTGCGGCAGCCACGAGCCTGGCGCTTTCGTGGAGCGACGGCTCGGCAAACCGAGTCTCGAGTGGAATGCAACCAGGAGCGGCCATCAACTGGATGGAGAAAGCACGCCGCGTGCCATAGCAACGACACCATAAGTCATTGGTATGGACTATGTTACAATACGCCGACTCGACGCTGGTGTTCGAATCCGAACGCGTCGTCCCAGGTTCGCACGGTCACAGTGGAAGTTGGAGGTGCGCTTCGCACCCCCGTGTGCCGACGCGGTTGGCGAGCGTCAGCCGGCCGCCGTGCGCCTCGGCGATCTGACGCGACAGGACAAGCCCGATCCCCGAACCCAGTGGCTTGGTCGTGAAGAATGGCACGAACAGGTTCGAGGTCTCGGGCAGGCCGGGCCCGCTATCCTGGACCGTGACGTCGAGCGTCTTCCCAACCGGCCCCCACTGCACTTTCACACCGCCCCCCGTCGTGAGGGCCGCATCCACGGCGTTGCCGATCAGGTTGATCAGCAGCTGATCCAGCTGATCGCCATCAGCCTGCAGCGTGACCGGCGGGCCCGCCACGACTTCCACCGGCAGCCGCGTCTCGAGCCCGACCACGCGTTGCACCCAGGCGCCGACGTCGACCTTACCCAGCTTGGGAGGTGGCAGCCGGGCCAGACGCGCGTAGGATGCGAGAAAACGGGTGAGTGACTCCGATCGATTGGCGATCAAGTCGAGCCCTCGCTCGAGATCCTCACGGGGCACGTCGGTCGCCCCGTTCTTGGACACGAGCTCCTGGAGTCGCTGCGCGACCGACTTGATCGGCGTGAGCGAGTTGTTGATCTCGTGGCCGAACACCCGGATCAGCCGCTGCCAGGCCTTCCGCTCCTCTTCGCGCAGGGCCCGGCTCACGTCGGCGAGGACGATGAACTGGTGTGGGCGGCCGCCCTGGCGGAACCCTCCGCGGCGGACTTCCCAGCGGCCGCGCGCCGCCGGAAAACCAAGCTCGATGATGCGAGGGGCATCGCCGTGGAGACATTGGGCGAGTCCCAGTTCCTCGGCACGACGGCCGAGCAGGCGCTCCCCGGGCTGCGCGAGTAGACGCTCCCCGCTCGCGTTCACGAGTCGCAGTGCCTGGTCCTCATCGAAGGCGAACACGGCCACGTCGATCTCGGCCATCACCCGCTGCAGCAGCGCCGTCGCTTCGAGCGCGCCGAGCCGGCGTTCTTTCAGCTCGTCGGTGAGGATATTCAGCTCGAGCATCACGAGACCCAGCGCATCCTCGGCATTGTGGCGCCGGGCGCGCAGGGAGTAATCCTGTTCGCGCAGCGCCGCCAGCATGTTGGAGAGGGTTTGCAGCGGGCGCATCACCCGCTCCCGCAACGCGAGGGCGAAGCCCAGCCAACACCCCACGATCAGCACCACGACGGTCCAGCGCGTCCGGTCGGTGATGTCGCCGGCCCAGAGCAGCCACCCCATCGCGAGGACGGCGGGTAGTCCGCCAAGCAAGGAAAGGCGGAAGACCTGCTGCTCGTGCGGGGTCTTGGAGCGGCGGATCAGAGGCCGTGGCGCTGGAGGCGCCGGTACAGGGCGCTGCGGGACAAACCGAGCGCTTTGGCGGCGGCGCTCACATTTCCGTCGGAGCGGCCGAGCGCCTTCTGGATCAGCACCCGCTCCACTTCCTCGAGGCTCAGGTCCTCGAGGCGCGCCGGGCCGTCGCCGGGCGGGCGCAGGTTGAGATCGATGGGGCGCACCGTGTCCCCCTCGGCCAGGAGCACGGCGCGCTCGAGGGCGTGGGCCAATTCTCTGACATTGCCTGGCCAGCCGTAGACGAGCAACGCCTGCATCGCGTCGGGATGAAACTTCGCCACCGGCTTGCGATAGCGGGCCGCGTATTCGCCCAGGAAATGCGCGGCGAGGAGCGGGATGTCCTCACGGCGTTCCCGGAGCGGCGGCAGCCGGATTTCGATCGTGTTGATGCGGAACAGCAGGTCCTCGCGGAAACGGCCCGCCTGGACCTCGTTGCCGAGATCGGCGTTGGTCGCCGACAGCACGCGCACGTCCACCCGTCTCGTTTTCGACGACCCGACTCGCTCCAGCTCTCCGGTCTGCAGCACCCGCAGCAGCTTCGACTGCTGGGCCATCGTCAGGTTGGCGATCTCGTCCAGGAACAGGGTCCCGGCATCGGCCAGCTCGAACCGGCCCACGCGATCCGTCTTCGCGTCGGTGAAGGCGCCCCGCATGTGTCCGAACAGCTCGCTCTCGAATACCCCCTCGGCGAGTCCGCTCAGGTTCACGGTCACGAGCGGTCGGGAGCTGCGGGTCGAGGCCGCATGCAGCCAGCGCGCGACGACCTCCTTGCCCGTGCCGTGCTCTCCGGTGATCAGCGCGTTCGCGTCGGACGGGCCGACGCGCTCCATCAGGCGCAGCACCGGCTGCATCGCGGGCGAGGTGGCGACGAGCTCAGGCGCGCCGTCCCGGCGCAGCGTGCGGTTCTCGCTCTCCAGCCGCTGGCTGGTACGAATCGCGCGGCCCAGCTCGATTTGTGTGTGCAGCTGCCGCAACAGGCGCGCATTGTCCCAGGGTTTTTCGATGTAATCGCGTGCGCCGCGTCGCATCGCTTCGACGGCGCCCTCGATCGACCCCCACGCCGTCATGACCAGTACGGGCAGCGTGGCGTCGAGTCGCTGCAGGCGCGACAGCAGATCGAGTCCCTCAATGCCCCCGGTCGTGTCGCGCGTGTAGTTCATGTCGATCAGTAGTGCATCGAAGTCGCGGGATTCGACCGCCGCGAGGACGCCGCCCGGCGAGGTGGCCGTCTCGACGGTGAACCCTTCGCCGCGGAGCAGCAGGCGCAGCGCCTCGAGGATCGCGGCGTCGTCGTCGGCGACGAGGGGACGTGAGGCGGACGGCATCAGCTAAAAGTGTCGGGAGTGAGGGGTCAGGGGCTAGGGTTCCCGGTGTCAGGTGTCAGGTACCAGGTGTGAAGGCAACGGGCCGTCACCGCGCTTTCCCACACTCGATACCTGCCACCTGGCACCTGCTTACTCGGTTCGCAGGGCCACCACGGGATCGACGACCCCCGCACGGCGCGCCGGGATGTAGGTCGCCAGGGTGGCGACCACGATCAACAGCAGCGCAACCGTGATCAAGACCAATGGGTCGAGCGGATCGACCCCGTACAGCATGCTCTGGAGCGCACGCGTCAACGCCGTTGCGCCCGCCAACCCGAGCAGGGCCCCGACGGCGACCACGCGGATCGAATCGCTGAGCACCATCCCCACGATGCCACGCGGCGCCGCACCGAGCGCGATGCGGATGCCCATCTCCCGAGTGCGGCGTTGCACGGAATAGGAAATGACTCCGTAGATCCCGAGCGCCGCGAGCAACAGGGCCAACGCCGCGAAGCCCCCGAGCACGAGGACCGTGAAGCGGCGGCTCGTCACACTGTTGCGAACCATGCGCTGCATGGTGGTGAATTCGACTGGGACGTTCGGGTCAACGGTCCGAAGCCGGGCGCGCACGGTGCTGACCAGGACGTCGGGCGGGACGGTACCGTGCAACACGACCGTAGCACTCGAGAGCCGACCCGGGCGCTGACGGTAGTCCACGTAGACGGTGGGACGCGGCTCGGCGGTGAGTGCGTCGTGTCGCACAGGCTCGACCACGCCGATCACGGTCAACCACCGGTCCGGGTAGATCCAGGAATCGTTCGCGAGGTTCCGGATCCGCTTCCCGACGGGGTCTTCGCCCGGCCAGGCCCGCTCGGCGAGCCTCCGGTCGATCACGGCGGCATCGCCGCCCGCTCCGGGGTCGCGCTCGTCGAACACGCGGCCGCGCAGCACGCGGATGCCGAGCGCCTTGAAGTAGTCCCCACTGGCGATGCGGTAGTCGGCGCTCCCGCTCGCCGGCCCCCGGCCCTCGATCTCGAAGTCGCCGTTCCACGACGAGCCGCTGAGCGGCAGATGGTTGACCAGCCCGACAGCCAACCCGCCCGGCACCGCCGCGAGCTCGTGGAGCACGCGCTGGAAGTAACGGCCGCGCGCCACGCCGCGGTCTTCGTCCGGATACCGGCTCTCCGGCGGCGCGAGCTCGACGGCGAGAACGTTCTCTTCCTTGAATCCCGGATCCTGGCTCAAGACCGTCCAGAAGCTGCGGATCAGCAGGCCCGCGCCGATCAGCAGGACGAACGCCATGGAGACCTCACCGGTCACCAGCAGGTTCCATGGGCCGGAGCGGTGGGGCGCCGCGCCGCGTGCGCCGCCCCCGAGCGCGTCGTTCCGTGCACCCCGCACGTTGCGCAGCGCCGGCAGCAGGCCGAACAGCACGGCGGCGAACACGGCCACGCCGGCAGTGAACGCGAGCACGCGTCCATCCAGCCGAACGTCTTCGAGCCGCGGCAGACCTGGCGAGGTGGCGATCAACGCCTGGAGCAGCCATTTCGAGAGGAGCAGACTCGCTGCAGCGCCGAGCACGGTCAGCACCACGGTTTCGGTCAACAGCTGCAGCACGAGGCGGGCAGGAGTCGCGCCCAGCGACTCGCGGATGGCGAACTCGCGCTGCCGCCCTGCGCCGCGCGCCAGCAGGGTGCTGGTGAGATTGGTGCAGGCGACCAGCAGCACGAACCCGGCGGCGCCGAGCAGCAAGGTGAGCGGCTGGCGCAGGTGCCCAACGAGTGTCTCCTGTAAGGACGACACGCGCACGTCGACCGCGTCCGTGCCGTCGGCGTATTGCTGCTTTAGTCGCGCGGCGAGCTGGCTCATTTCGGTGCGCGCCGCAGCGAGCGTCACACCTGACCGGAGCCGCCCCACCACTCGCCAGTTGTGCGCGCGTCGGCCTTCCTCGACCGGAGGTATCGGACCCCAGATATCGGTCTTCGCCGGGTACCGGAAGTCGGGCGGCATGACGCCGACGACGTGCCGCGGGTGGCCGTAGACATCGACGGTGAGCGACCCCAGGTCCCGGGCGCTCCCCAGCTGATCCCGCCAGAACCCGTAGCTGACGATTACGACGTTCGCGCCCCACTGGAAGTCGTCGGCTCCGAACACGCGCCCGAGCGCGGCCGCAGCGCGAAAGACGTGGAAAAAATCGGCGGAGACAGCGGTGACCTCTGCGCGCGTCGCCTCCCGGCCACCGAGCACGGTCGTGGGCCCGCCGAAGTCGGGGCTGGAATGCAGCGCCAACGCTTCGAAGCTGCCCGCTTGCTCGCTCCAGTCGCGGAAGTTCGGCGTCGAGACGTGACTCTCCGCTCCCGCTTCCGTGACCTCGGCGAGCGTGACGATGCGCTCGGGAGCGTCATACGGCAGCGGCCGGAGCAACACACCCTCGATCACGCTGAAGATCGTCGTGTTCATGCCGATCCCCAGCGCCAGGGTAAGCACGGCCACGGTGGTGAAGCCCGGAGTCTTTCGCAGGCTGCGGAGCGCGTAGCGGAGGTCCTGGAGCAGGGTTTCCAAAGTGAACCTCCTTACTCGGTTCGCAGGGCCACCATCGGATCCACTCGCGCCGCACGACGGGCCGGGAAGTAGCTGCCGATGGTCACCCCAGCGGTCAACAGCAACGCGGCGGCGCTGAGCGAGGCCAGGTCGGTCGACGTCACGCCGTACAAGAGCCCGGTGGCGAACCGGCCGAGGGCGATCGCCAAACCCAGTCCAACCGCGACGCCAATGCCGAGCAAGACGACGCCGCGCCTCAGCACCATCACCAGCACGGCTGCCGGGCGGGCGCCCAGCGCGAGCCGCACACCGATTTCCCTGGTGCGCCGAGTGACGGCGAAGGCAAGCAGGCCCGCCAGTCCGACCACGGACAACACGAGCGCGAGCACGCCGAACAGCACGCTGACCGCGGCGACCAGGTGCTCGCGGGCTGAGGCGAGGGCGAGATGGTCGTCCAGAGTGTGCACGTCGAACACCGGCACGTCCGGGTCCACGGCGCGAATCTCACGACGGATCGCGGTCATCAGTGCCAGTGGCGCGGATTGCGTACGCACGATCAGCGTCCCGGTCGTCACCGGATCCTGTGCCGCGGAGAAATACGCAACCGGCGTGGCAGTCTCCCGGAGGCTGCGGTATTTGCCGTCACGCACCACGCCGACGATCGTCGCCGCGTCCGCCAGGTCACCGATACGGCGTCCGAGCGCGGGTTGTCCGGGCCAGTAGCGATGGGCCATGGCCTCATTGATCACCGCCGTACGCGGCGCACCGAATCGATCGCGCGCATCGAAGCCGCGACCCGCCACGACCGGGATCCGCATCGTCTCGAAGTAGCCGGAGCCGACAACGTTGGCGTCGAACTCGACGGCGTTCGTATCCACAAATCCCTCGAGCGGCACACCGCCCCAGCTCATTCCCCCGGGACTGGGGACCATCGTCAGCGCCAGGCTAGCGGCGGTCACACCCGGCGTGCCGCGGATTCGCTCCAGCAGCTGATCCCAGAATGTGAGACTGGCGGCGGCGCGGTAGCCGCGCGGGTCGAGGTCGACGCCCACCAGCAGCACGTTTTGGGGGTCGTATCCGGGATCGATGGCCCCCAGCGTCCGGGCGGTCCGGACCAGTAGTCCCGCGCCGACCATCAGCACGAAGCTGACCGCGACCTGTACCACCACGAGTCCGTCGCGGCTATTCAGGCGGTGCCGGCGCTCGGGGGTCACGCCGTCCTTGAGACCGGTCACGAGGTCGGTTCGGGATGCGTGCCACGCGGGCACCAATCCAAACGCCAGGGCCGTACCGATCGTGAGCAGACCGCTGAAGAGCAGCAGGCGGGCGTCCAGGCCGCGCTCGATCGCGAGCGGCGCGCCGAGCAGCGTCGGTACCGCAGGAATGAGACCGGACAACCAGGTGGCCACGACGAGGCCGGCGACACCGGAAACGACGGCCAGCACGACGCTCTCGGTCACCAGCTGTCGCACCAGGCGGCGCCGGCCGGCGCCGATCGACAAACGAATCGCCATCTCACGTCGACGTGTGGTGGCCCGCACGAGCAGCAGACCGGCGACATTCGCGCACGCGACGATCAGCAGCAGGGTGACGGCCGCCATGAGGACGGCGAGCGGCCGCGCCAGTTCCGACACCAACCCGTTCAGGCCACGACTGCCATCTCTCGCCAGCAGGTGATTGCGCGCGGGCACCAGGGCAGCCGCCTCGAGCTGGCGATCGAGCACCGCCAGGGCTGCGGCCGCCTGCGTTGGGGAGATGCCGGCGCCGAGGCGCCCGAAGACATCGAGCCACGACAGTGTGCGACGGGTGAAGGCATCGGGGCCGGCTGAGGAGATGGTGGTAATCGGGACCCACGCATCGGTGATGCCGCCTCGGGTCAGCCCGGCGAACTTCGCCGGCGCCACGCCGACCACTGTGTACGGGTGTCCGTTGAGCGTGATCGAACGCCCGAGGATGGTGTGATCACCGCCGAATTGCCGCTGCCACAGCGCGTGACCGAGCACCACGACGGGCTGCGGCGCTCCGGCCTGGTCTTCCTGCGGGAGGATGTCGCGCCCGAGCTCCAGGGGCAGGCCGAGGACGGTGAAGAACCCGCCGGACACTCCGGCGGCATCGATACGCTGCGTTTGGCCGCCGGCGCCCAGCGCGAGCTGCGCCGGCACGTGGGCGATGACGCCGGCAAAGATGGTCGTGCGCTCCTGCAGATCCTTGTATCCCGGATAGGAGAGGTTGGAGTTGATGTTGACGTCGCCCGGAGCCCCGGACGACCCCGGCCGCGCAATCACGATATGAACCAGCCGATCCGGCTCGGCCACCGGCAACGATCGCAGCACCGCCCGGTCGAGCACGCCGAACACCGCCACCGTGGCGCCGATGCCCAGGCCGAGCGTTGCGATCACGACGGCGGTAAATCCGGGCCGCGCGATCAGCTGGCGAAGGGCGTAGCGGATGTCCCGGACGAGAACCTCCATGGGTGCCTCCTATTCCGTTCGCAAGCTCACCATCGGATCGACGCGCGTCGCGCGCCGCGCCGGCAGCCAGGTGGCCAACACCGCGACGGCGGCCAGGAGCACGGCGGTGGCGATGAACGTCGTCGCGTCGGATGGCGCGATACCGTACAGCATGGAGGTGAGGGCGCGGGTCGCGACGAAGGCGACCGCGAGCCCGATCACGACGCCAACCCCGACGCGCACCAGGCTTTCCCGAAGCAGCATCCGTACGACATCCGCGGGTCTGGCTCCCAGCGCCATGCGGATGCCCAGCTCGCGATGACGCTGGGCGACGGCATACCCGGTGACGCCATAGATGCCGACCAGTGCCAGCCCGACCGCGAGCAGTGCGAACACGCCCAGCAGCGTCGTGTTGAAGCGCCGCGCCGCGGTCTGACGGCCGATGAGTTGGGTCAGGCTGACGATGTCGCCGATCGGCTGCTCGGTATCAACCAACGTGACGGCATCGCGAATCGCGCTCGCGAGCCGCAGCGGCGCGCCCGTCTGCGTCCGGGCCACGACCCACATCTGCGGCATCTCCGTTTCCTGCTCGGTCGAGACGTAAATTTCCGGCCGGTCCACCGGCTGATCGATGGCGCCGGAGCGCAAATCGTCGATCACCCCGATGATGGTCGTAGGCTCGGGCAGACCGCGGGGATTGCCGAGCGGGAACTGCTTGCCAATCGGGTTGTCCCCCGGCCACAGGTCGCGCGCGAACTTGGCGCTCACCACGGCGACCCGCGGCGCCCCGGCGCGGTCGTCGGCGCCGAAGCCGCGCCCGCGGCGGATCGGAATGCGCAGCGTCGCGAAATAGTCCGGCGTGACGACCGACGCCCGCGACAGCATGATCGGCTCGGGAAAATCGGCCCGGATCTGGCGCGGGTCGAACGCGATGATCCGCATCGACCCGGACAGCGGCAGCGTCACGGTGAGGCTCGCGCTGACAACGTCCGGTCGCCGCCGCAGCGAGGTCAGCACCGACTGGAAGAATTGCTTTTGCGCCGGACCCGACGTGTACCGGGCCGGGGTCAACCGGATGCGCGCGGCGAGGACATCGCGGGTGTCGTAGCCCGGGTTCACACGATTCAGCGTTACGAAGCTGCGCACCAGCAGGCCGGCGCCCACGAGCAGCACGAGCGCGAGGGCCACCTCGGCCACGATCAGCGATCCCTGAAGACGCCCACGCCAACGGCCACCGGTGCTGCCGCCGGC